>JACRBX010000107.1 GCA_016219225.1 Deltaproteobacteria bacterium | reverse complement strand
TGCGTCGATTCAGCTTTTTATGGTTTAATTTCTTCACTCGAAATGCTCCTTTGGGCGAGTTATTTGTTTTTCGTGAAACTCATTATACCCGCTTAAAATGAGCATTTCGAGAACTTTTTGCACATTTTATCAATAAATCACGCTTGATTTAGGGTTAGTGGCTTGGGTCTTGCGGTATAAAAAGACCGGAATAATAACGGCCAGGGATTTGACTAACAAAGAAAAACAGCTTTATCGAAGGATAAGAAAGTGAAAGTATAAAAATTTAAGACCAGGAAAGAAGAAAGGGAATTTTGGGATACCCATGAGTCCACCGATTTTCTGGATGATTTCAAGCTTTCAAAAGACGTGGTTTTTGTTCGACCTAAAAAAGAAGTCATCTCTTTGCGCCTTGAGCCAAAAGTAATAAGGAAGTTGAGGGAATTAGCCGATAAGGAAGGCCTTCCCCCAACCACCTATGCCAGGATGTTAATCATCAAAGGAATTCGCCTTCAAACAAGCTAATCGGTACTGCTCTTCCTCTTGAGCGATATTATTAACCGCACAGAAGGGGTCTTGCGGATGGACTTCTTACGAGTCCAATAATCTTCTCTAAGGCTTTTTCAGGAGCTAAGCCTCTTTCAGCCCGAGTCCGTGAAGAACAAGGTGTTCGGCTTGATCGGCGATGAGCTCAATATCGGTCTTCCTTTCGAAATCGAACCAATAGGTGGTCCAGGTGAGCATGCCGAGCACAAAAAGGGTCGCCCAGGAGGATTTGATTTCAGCATTTATTTTTTTGGCCTTCTGCAGTTCGACGATGGTATCCCGGAGAAGAAGGTAGTGCTTTTTCCATGCCTCCCGTATCTCTCGAAAATATTTATCTTTCATCGTAAGTGAGTCATGGATGAGGATCCGCAGTTCCGGGTGGAGGCAGATAATCTCTGTGGTGAATGTCCGGACCATAAAGGTCAGTCTCGTCAAAGGGTCCTCGATGGCAGCGGCCTTCTCCAGGTACGGTTTCAGAATAGTCTCGATCGATTCCAGATGAACCGATAAAAGAAGATTCCGTTTGCTTCCAAAAAAATGGTAAAGGGTGGGGCGAGTCACGCGGGCCGCGGCGCAGACCGCTGTTGTCGAGGTGGACACCGCATTCCCCTTTTTTAAGAGGAGATCCAGGGTGGTCTGGATAATTTTGGCTTTTTTCTTTTGCGAAGCCAGTTGTCTTTTTGTCGGGGGCATTTTCTTTCTTCTTCCGATTCGGATCAAATGTTCCTTTATTAGGCCAGGTTGCCTTTGGGCCGTTCTTTTTACGATCTATTTATTTTAATAACAGCGATGGCCGGTCCTGTCAAATCGTTTTCCTAAAAAAAATAGTTGACAAGTCTGTAAAGATTATATATTGGTTCCAATAAAAGTATACAGACTTGTATATATAATTTTTATCAAGGGGGGCTTTTCCTTCTCCCGACCAGAATATAAGGAGACCATTATGGCTGTATTTTATCGAAGATTGCCCCGTTTCCGGTACACGGCCCCCGGGACACTCGAAGAGGCCTTGGGCCTGCTCAATGATCAGAAAGGCGCCACAAGGCTTTTAGCCGGTGGCACCGACCTGATCCCGCAACTCAAACGACGAGGGACGGTCTTGCCCGAAACAGTCGTTGACTTGAAGGGGATTCCCGGACTGGCTGCGGTTTCCTATGACGAGAGGAGCGGCCTCCGAATCGGTGCTTTGACCACCATCAATACCGTTTCCCGGACCCCCGTTATTCAAAAACGTTTTTCGATTCTGGCTCAAGCGGCCGCTACCATGGCCTCGCCCCAGGTCCGAAACCGGGGGACCTTTGCCGGGAATATCTGCACGGCCGTCCCCTCGGCCGACAGCGCCCCGGCACTCTTATCCCTGGAGGCCCAAGTCAGGTTGAGAGGAGCCGGCGGTGAGCGGATTGTCCCCCTTGATGGCTTTTTCATCGGGCCTCGTCGGACCGTGGCTGAACCGGACGAGATCCTTCAAAGCATCCTGGTCCCTTCCCCGGAGGAGGGCTGCCGTGGAATTTATTTAAAACTTTCTCCACGCCATTCCATGGATCTGGCGATCGTCGGGGTGGCCGCCACCGGGGTGGCGGAGGCTGGGTCTTGTAAAAAAATATGCCTTGCCCTGGGGGCCGTGGCTCCCACGCCCATTCGGGCCAGGCAGGCTGAAGTCATCCTTACAGGGCAAAGGCTCAACCCGGAGGTTATCGAGGCAGCGGCCCGGATGGCCATGGAAGAATGCCGCCCCATCGATGATCACCGGGCCTCGGCCGATTATCGCCGTGACATGGTTTATATGCTGACCAGGCGGGCCATCAATCAAATTTTTCCCTCGGTTTGAAGGAGGTTCAGATGAAACGGATACAGTTAAAGGTAAACGATAAGGATTACGAGTTGGAGGTTAAGCCGTCAGCCACCCTGCTTGAGACCCTCCGGGAGGACCTGGGGTTAACCGGTACCAAGGAAGGCTGCGGGGTGGGTGAATGCGGGGCCTGCACGGTCATCCTGGAGGGAGAGGCGGTCAATGCCTGTCTGGTTCTGACCGCTGAGATCAACGGAAAATCGGTCCAGACCATCGAAGGGCTGGCCGACGGCGGGAAGCTCCACCCTATTCAGCAGGCCTTTCTGGAGGTGGGCGGGATGCAGTGCGGATTTTGCACCCCCGGGATGGTCCTGTCTGCCAAGGTATTGCTGGACCGGAATTCCAATCCCACGGACGAAGAAATCCGGAAAGGACTGGAAGGTAATTTTTGCCGATGTACCGGCTATACCAAGATTATCGAATCGGTCAAAGCCGCTGCCGGGCAGATGGGGAGGTGAGCACTATGGAAGAATACACGGTTATCGGGAAAAGGGTGCCGAGGAAAGATGGTCGGGAAAAGGTTATGGGTGAGGCCAGGTATGCGGCCGACTACACCATGCCGGGCATGCTCTGGTGCAAGATTGTGCGGTCTCCTTTCGCTCACGCTAAAATTCTCCATATAGACATCAGCCGGGCCGAGCGGCTTCCGGGGGTGAAAACGGTAATAACCGGGAAAGATTTTGGGGGCTGGACCTGGGGGTTCATGGCCAATACCCGGGACGAATCGCCCCTGGCCACCGATAAGGTGCGCTACCGCTATGAGGCCGTGGCCGGGGTAATCGCCATTGACGAAGAGACAGCCGAAGAGGCCTGTGATCTGATCCGGGTCGACTACGAGGAACTGCGGGGGGTTTTTGACCCCGAAGAGGCCATGAAGGAAGGCGCACCGGTGATTCACGACTACCGTCCGAACAACATCAGCGTGGAATCGCACTGGAATTTCGGGGACGTGGAAAAGGCCTTTCAGGATTCCTTCCTGGTCCGGGAAGACCGGTTTGAGACCGGTAAAGTGATCGTAGGCTTTTTAGAGCCGCCGGCCTCGGTGGCCTACTTTGATCCGGCCGGTTCGATCACCGTCTGGCCGGCCAAACAGAGCCCCTACTTTCATTACCGTCATCTGGCGGCTTGTTTTAAACTGCCTCTCAGCAAGGTCCGCATCATACAGCCTTTCATCGGGGGAGGGTTTGGCGGAACGAAAAACGATTCCCTGGCCGGGGATTTTTGCGCCGTCCTGGGATCCAAGCTGACCGGGAAACCAGTCAAATTCGTTTACAGCCAGGAGGAAGTCCTCAACACCTGCCGGCGAAGGCATAACATGATCGTCCATAATAAAATGGGGATGACCCGGGACGGGTTGCTGACCGCCATCCACAGCCGGGTTGTGGCCAACGGTGGGGCCTACACGGCCATCAGCCCCCTGACCATGTACCTGACCGGATTTGCCACCACCATACCCTATAAGCTTCCGGCCTACAAGTATGACGCCTGGCGGGTTTTTACCAACAATCCCATCTCGGCGGCCATGCGCGGCCACGGCATCACTCACACCCGTTTTGCCTGTGAACTGCAGATGGAGATGATGGCCGAAGAACTGGGAATAGACCTAGCGGAGATTCGGTTACGAAATGCCATTGCGAACCCCAAACGGGGTGAGGTCTACCAGACCATCAACGGTGTGATCTTGAAGACCTGCGGGATCAAGGAGGCCCTCGAAATCGCCGTGCAGGACCCACTCTGGGCAGAAAAGGACAAGACGCCAAAGCATCAAGGCCCGGTCTCCTATGGTGTGGGCCTGTCCGGCACCTCCTACTTAGGGGGAGCCAGGCAGCTCGGCCACCAGTCTTGCGGGGCCGTGGTGCGGATCTGTGAAGACGGCTCAGTCAACCTCCTTACCGGAGCCACCGACTGCGGCCAGGGATCGGATACGGTGCTGACCATGATTGTGGCCGAGGAACTGGGGGTGCGCTATGAAGATGTGGCCATCCAACGGGTGGATTCGGCCTATACCCCGGTCGATCCCGGGAGCTATGGAAGCAGGGTTACGGTCCTGGCCGGACAGGCCACCCGCAAGGCCGCCCTGGACGCTAAAAAGCAATTACTGGAGGTCGGGGCAAAGATCTGGCAGGTAAAACCGGAAGAGATCGAAATTCGGAATGCCGAGGTTTTTCTTAAATCCGATTCGGAAAAGCGGATGTCCTTTGAAAAACTGGTCAAGATCGCCTGCTACGAAGGCTCCGGCGCGGTCATTCTTGGCCGGGGATACTCCGGGTATGGCATAGAACCACTCGATTTCAATACCGGCACAGGAAACGGTGGGACCTCTTACAGCTTCACGGCCCAGACGGTGCGCTTAGGGGTTGATATGGAAACAGGTAAGATAGATGTGACCGATTTCTTCATCGCCCACGACTGCGGCCGGCCCTTGCACCCCATCAGCGTCGAATCCCAAAACGAAGGCGGGGCCGTTCAAGGATTGGGCCAGGCCATCTATGAAGGGTTTGTCATGGATAAAGGCCGGACCCTGAACGATACCTTCCTTGATTATAAGATGCCCCGCGCCACCGATGCCCCCAACATCCGGATTGTCGATATCATCACCGATGACCCCGATGGTCCTTTCGGGGCCAAGGAGGCCTCCGAAGGCAGTCACGTAAGCACGCCCCCGGCCGTGCTCAGCGCCCTTCACGACGCCACCGGCATCTGGTTCAAGGAACAGCCGGTGACTCCGGAGAAGATTGTCAAGGCCTTGAAAGAGGCGGGAAAGTGGGGGAAGTGAGATAGTCAACAGTGATGGGCTCGTAAAACTCGTCATTCCCGCGCAGGCGGGAATCCAGGCCATGCATAAGTAATTTAAAGTACTGGATTCCCGTTTCCACGGGAATGACGAAAATGGGCTTTGGATGATTTTTTGCGAATCCATCATTAGTAACAGCGAACAGGGAATAAACCGCTATGCCTAAGAAATTCATACTCAAAGAACTCTCCCGCTATAGCACCGGCATCTATGCCGATATCATTTACCGGAACGCCCTCCTTTATGCCGATGAGATGGCCATCAAATGCGGCGATGAGTCGATAACCTTCGGAGAATTCAACGATCGTATCAATGCCCTGATCCATGCCTTGCAGTCCATGGGTGTCAAGAAAGGGGATGTGCTCGGGGTCCTCTCCTGGAACTGCCTTGAATATCCCGATGTCTACGGCGCAGCCATGAAGTTTGGATTTATCTCCTCGCCCTTTAATCCGAGGCTGCAGGATGACGAATTGGATTACCTGATCAATTATTCAGAATGCAATACGCTTTTCGTCGGGCCGGAACTCGTCGACTTGGTGCTCCGCCTGCGGCCGCGCCTGCCGAAGGTCAGAAATTTCATCGTTTTTGGAAAAGAGGAAGTGCCCGGATTGACTTCCCATCGCCGGCTCCTGGAAAGTTATCCCAGGGAAGAGCCGGAGGTGGAAGCGGTTGAAGACGACCCGGTCTTTCTCTTTTATACCAGCGGGACTACCGGCCTTCCCCGGGCAGCCCTTTACACCTTTGACCGGGCCATGGACGACACCAGACGGTTCGTCATTGCCCTGAGCCTGGAGCAGGGCGATAAACAAATCCAGATTATGCCCCTCTTCCATGTAGGGGGAACCAAGAACTTCTGGGGCTATTTCTTTGTCGGTGGCAGCAATGTGATCATGCCTCAAAATTCCTTCGACCCCCGGGCCACCCTTCAAACCGTCCAAGACGAGAAGGCTACCGACATCCATATCGTCCCCACCCATTTAGCGGCCTTCCTGGCCCTGCCTGACGTGGACCGTTATGATTTATCCAGCCTGAAACGGGTGTTTTATGCCGGCTCCCCAATGCCGGTTGAACTTTTGAAACGAGGGATGGAAAAATGGGGGCCTATCTTTCTGCAGTTCTATGGAGCTACCGAAGACGGACCCAATACTACCATGCTGTCGAAGAAGCAGCACCATGCGGCCCATAAATCTCCGGAAGAGCAGAAGACGCTGGCCTCCTGCGGTTTTCCGCACATCGGGGTCCATGTGAGGATTGTTGATGACCAGGATCGGGATGTGGGTCCGAACGTTCCCGGAGAACTCATCGTTCAAAGCAAGGGCATTCCCAGGGAGTGGTGGCGCAAGCCGGAGGAGACCGCCCGGACTTTTGCCGGCGGATGGGTGCATACCGGGGATGTGGCCCGCTACGACGAAAAGGGTTTCATTTATATTGTAGACCGGAAGAAAGACATGATCGTAACAGGGGGGGAGAACGTCTACCCCCGGGAGGTGGAAGAAGTCCTTTATCAGCATCCTGCGGTCCAGGAAGCTGCGGTATTTGGCATCCCTGATGACTACTGGGTGGAAAAGGTTCATGCGGCGATCGTCTTGAAAAAAGAGGCCACTGTGACCGTTCAGGAGGTTATGGACTTTTGCAAGGAAAAACTGGCCCGCTACAAAGCTCCCAAATCAATCGAATTCTTAGGGGCCCTCCCGAAGAACCCATCCGGAAAAATACTGAAGCGGGAGATGAGAGACCAATATTATGCGGGAAAGGACAGAAAGGTATAGGGGGGATGGGGTACCACAAAGCGTGAAAAACCAAATATCGAATACTGATTAGTATTAAAAAAAGGAGGAGATTATGGGCAAGAAAACGTGTCTTTGGGGGATGGTTCTTTTCGCAGTGGTCTGTTTTTCTATTGCCATGGCAGGGCCTTTACAAGCCGCACCGGCCATGAAAACCGTCAAGGTCGGGGTCATCAGCGCCCAGAGCGGCCCCGTGGCCTTTTATGGTTTGAGTGTGGTCAGGTCCATCGAGCTGGCGGCCAAGGATATCAACGAAAGAGGGGTCTCCGGTAAGGGACCGGGCATCCTGGTAGGAAACCAGCGCTATAAACTGGAAGTGGTCAGCTATGACGATTCCGGTGACCCGGCCAAAAGTGTGGCCGGCATGAGAAAGCTTTCCGAGATGCATAAGGTGCCGGTGATCTTCGGCCCCCTGGGGACCCCTCAAACCTGGGCCTGCCAGGAAGTCAACGTCGGATTGAACGTGCTCTTCGTCGGCATGTCGGCTTCTGATAAATCCCGGAAAAAGGGAAACCCCCTCTATATTCAGGAACGGGCCCCTACCGCTTATTTCGGAGACCCCATGGCCCAGTCTGTTTGGGATCATGGTTTTAAGAAGGCCTGTGTGCTCACCGATGTGAACGAGGCCTATGAATCCTGGGGCAAGCGGTTCAAACAAAAGTTTGAAAGCCTCGGCGGCCAGGTCCCCTGTTTTGAATCGGTAGATATCAAATCCACCACAGATTATCATTCCATCATGACCAGCTTTAAGGCCAAGAATCCGGATATCATTTTCATCACGGCCTACGAGGAACCCATGGCCCTGGCGGCCAGTCATGCCCTGGAAGTGGGCTACACGGGCAAGTTCCTTTTCAACTCCGAATGGGGTAACAAGGCCGAGAAGATCATCCCCCTCGACAAGCTGGAAGGATCCCTGGTAGAGGCCATGCTCTGGACCTATTACCGCAAGTATCCGCAACAGGACAAGAAGGGGTATCTGACCAACTACCTTAAAATGTATAAGGCCGCCTATGGAGAAGAGCCGGCCCTGCCCGGTCCGTGCATCCATGATCCGGCCTATATGATGGCCAGGGCCATGGAGATAGCCGGCACGGTCACCGACGCCAAGGCCATCCGCGCGGCCTGCCCTAAAGCGCTTCAAGAAGGCAAGTTGCCGCTGGTCTTCCCGAGCAACGACGTCTTGAAGAATGGTTTGATGGTAGGTGCCCCCGAGCTGCTCCTGGAAGTAAAGGGGGGACAGTACAGACTCCTGAAGGAATTGTGGATATCAAAAAAAGAACTCGAATAGTCCGCGAGAGGCACGGTTCCGTTATGATTGAGTTTACTCAATATCTGTTAAACGGCCTGTCCCAGGGATGTATCTATGTGCTTCTGGCTTCGGGGTTGACGATCATTTTCGGGATCCTCAACGTCCCCAATTTTGCCCAGGGACATCTTTACATGGTGGCAGCCTATCTTGGGTTTTACATGGTCACGTCTTCTTGGGTTGACTACTGGCTGGCCCTCATCCTGGCCAGCTTCGCCCTGGGGATTATAGGTCTTCTGGTCTACTTCCTGGTCTTCCATCCCATAAGAAGGGCGCCGGAAGTAAACCTTTTCGTGGCGGCCATGGCCCTTTTGATGATCCTTGAAGGCGCGGCCCTTTACCTGTTCGGTACCGAGACCAAATGGTTTATCGTCTCCTCCACCAAACGGGTCATCTCTCTGGGAGGGCTGGCCCTGCCCCTTCAGCGGCTTATCGTCATCATCGGAACGCTGGTGGTCATGGCCGGTCTTCAGTTTTTCATTAAAAAAACGGCCCTGGGAGCGGCCCTGGAAGCCACGGCCCAGCACCGCGAAGGGGCCTTGCTCTGCGGCATACGGGTGACCACTATCTCGGCCATGGCCTTTGTGGTGGGGACGGCCCTGGCCGGTATTGCCGGTGTCCTCATCGGCCCGGCCGTTCTGCTCATGCCGACCATGGGAATGGGTCCCCTGCTGGTGGCCTTCTCGGCCATCATCTTCGGGGGGTTAGGCAGCATAGGAGGGGCGGTGTTGGGGGCCATGCTCCTGGGGATCATCGAGAGTCTGGTTTCGGGATATATCAGCGCTACTTATAGTCTGACGTTTGTCTTCGGAATTATGATCCTGACGCTCCTTTTCCGGCCTAAGGGATTACTTGGCAAGGAGGTGTGGAGGCCTTGAAAAAAAATTTGTTTCGCCGATTTTGGGCCTGGTTTCTCGTTTTGTCTGCGGCCATTGTGGTTCCGCTGTTTGCTGGCGGATATCTGACTAGTTTACTGATACTCATCTGTATCTGGTCTATTGTGAGTATCAGTCTGAATCTTCTGTACGGCTATACCGGCCAGCTTTCCCTGGGGCATTCGGCCTTTTTAGGAGTTGGGGCCTATGCCTTCGGACTGTTGGCCACCAACCTGCACTTCGGTTTCTGGCCCTCCTTTTTGGGGGCCGCAGCCCTGAGCGGCCTCCTGGGCTTTCTGATCGGCATCCCGGCCCTCAAACTCCGGGGCCCTTATTTTGCCTTGGTTACCCTCGGGTTTGCTGCGATTATCGGCGTCATCGTCCTGGCCTGGGTCAACCTTACCGGGGGCGCCAATGGAATGGCCGGCATGCCCAGGCCGAACCCCCTGCCCATGCCCTGGGGAGGGAAGCTATCTTTTGACTCCTTGCTCAGTATGTATTATTTCGTCCTTTTTTTTCTGGTGCTCACAGCCCTGGCCGGTTACCGGCTGGTGCACTCCCTTCTTGGAATGACCTTCATCGCCATTTCAGAAGATGAGAATCTGGCCGAGACCCTGGGCGTGGATACCATGAAAAGAAAACTCTTAAGCTTTACAATCAGTGCGGTCTTCGGTGGGGTGGCCGGGGCCCTCTATGCCTCCTACAACGTGGTGATCAGTCCCGATCTGGCCCACTTTTCCAGGGGGATGGATGTCCTGGCCTATGTCATTGTGGGTGGAGCCGGAACTGTGGCCGGACCGATAGTGGGCACCCTCATGCTTATGGCCATACCAGAAGTGCTCCAGATCGTCCCCTATCTGAAGACCCTGATCAATGGAATTATTCTGCTGCTCTTTGTCGTTTTTCTTCCTGACGGCCTGGCCGGAGGAATCAAGACCTTTTTTATTACAGGGGAAAAATCCCGGGGAATGATGGTGCACTGATATGGCCTTACTTCAGGTTTCAGATGTGAGCAAGCGGTTCGGCGGCTTGTTGGCGGTCTCCGGGCTAACCTTCACCGTCAAGCAGGCGGAAATCATCAGTATCATCGGGCCTAACGGCGCCGGCAAGACCACGTTGTTTAATCTGCTCACGGGAATATACCGGCCCACCTCCGGAAAGATCCTCTTTGACGGCCGGGAGATCACCGGCTTCAAGACCCATCAGGCAGCCCGTCAGGGCATGGGACGCA
Source organism: Deltaproteobacteria bacterium (assembly GCA_016219225.1). Lineage (NCBI taxonomy): Bacteria > Pseudomonadati > Myxococcota > Myxococcia > Deltaproteobacteria bacterium. The sequence goes on along the minus strand of JACRBX010000107.1, from coordinate 5,738 downwards.
CCTTCCAGCGAACCACTGTTTTCGGGAGGGAGTCTGTGTTGGATAACGTCATGATCGGCCATACCCTTCACCTGAAAACAGGGGTCTGGGGTACCCTGTTTAGGACCGCCTTCGCCAGGCAAGAGGAACGCCGGGTGAAGGAAAAGGCCCGGGAGGTCCTTTCCTTCGTAGGGCTCTCGGAAAAAGAAAAGCTCCCAGCCGGCAGCCTGACCGAAGAGGCCCAGAAGAGACTGTCTATCGCCATGGTCCTGGCTACGGATCCGAAACTCCTCTTGCTCGACGAACCCACCGGGGGCGTCAATTTGGAAGAGATCGGAGGACTGATCGATCTGATGGAAAAGATACGAAAGGCCGGCATAACCATCTGCCTCATTGAGCACAAGATGCGTCTGGTCATGCGCATTTCCGACCGCATCATCGTCCTTAATTACGGGGTGAACATCGCCGAAGGCACCTCCGCAGAAATTGCCTGTAACGGTGAGGTGATCAAAGCCTACCTGGGGGCCCGTCATGTTGCTTGAACTTAAGGGGATCCGTACCATCTATGGGGCCTTTGAGGCCTTGCGGGATATCTCGCTTACCGTGGACACCGGAGAAGTAGTGACCCTGCTCGGAGCCAATGGAGCGGGGAAGACCACCCTTTTGAGGACCATATCGGGGCTGGTGTCGCCGGCCAGAGGCCAGATCCGGTATGACGGGCAAGGGATAAATAAGATCACTCCTGATGCCATGGTTAAAAAAGGGATTTCCCACTGTCCCGAGGGAAAGATGTTATTCCCGGAAATGACGGTCCAAAAAAATTTGGAGATGGGGGCCTATTGCCGCCGGAAGGATCGCCGTCTGGTGGAAAGGTTGCAAGAAGAAGTTTTTGACCTGTTCCCTCGATTGAAAGAAAGAAGGAAACAGGCGGCCGGAACGCTATCCGGTGGCGAGCAGCAGATGGTGGCCATCGGCCGGGCACTTATGTCCGGTCCCAAGCTGCTCATGCTTGATGAACCGTCATTAGGGCTGGCGCCGCTGGTGGTGATGAACATCATGGATGCCCTGGCCCGTATCCGCGAGCGCGGCACCGCCATCTTGCTGGTCGAGCAAAACGCCGCCGAATCCCTGCGGATCGCCGACCGCGGCTATGTGCTCGAGCATGGGGAAGTGGTCCTGACAGGCAGCAGTGAAAGCCTGATGGGAAATGAAAAAGTGAAACAGTCCTACCTGGGAACATAATTTGATTGCGGATTTCGGAATTCGGATTGCGGAATTTGAAAAGAAAATCAATTTTCATCCTTCGTGGTGTCCTTTGGGCATGTGAATTAATATGAAAAACAAGATAAAAACCACCATTCATATTCCGGAAATACCCCCGGAGGTTGAGATGGAGTCCGGGTCCCTTCATGACCTGCTCGCTAACCTTTTAGGCCGATCGCACTTTGCCGGCCAGATTAAGGACCCCAAGACCGGAGAGCTGGCCCTGGAGGATTTTTTCGAGGTCCGTTTAAACAACGTACCATATTATTCCCTCTCGCGAGGTCTGAATACCGAACTTCGTGAAGGAGACCAGGTCACGATATCATTGATCCTTCTGGGGGGCGGATAGATTCTTAAATTTGGACGCAGATTTTCGCCGATACCCGCAGATAATTTTTATTAGCTCTTTTATATTAAAAATCTTGGCAACCTGCGTTCATCTGCGTCCAAAATGAAAATTCCAACATCCGCATCCAATATCCAATAATGACGGATCTATAGAAAGGAGAAACCCATGCAATTCCCATTTACCAAAGATCAAATGGAGTTCCGCAGCCATATCGCCCGCTGGGTGGATGAACGATTAGTGCCGGTGGCCGATGAGTTGGACCGCCGCAACGAGTTTCCCCGAGAGCTGTTCCGTGAGTTGGGAGAGTTGGGCTACTACGGCATCCACTACCCCGAAGAATACGGCGGCAGCGGTCTGGACAGCCCCAATATTTATTACACCATCTTTCTCGAAGAGCTGTCCCGGGGCTCCATGGGACTTTCCACCCCGGTGTGCATGCATGCTTCCACGGCCACACACACCATTTACAAGTGGGGGAGCGAAGAGTTGAAACAAAAATATCTGGTGCCGGCCATCAAAGGCGAGATGGTGGGGGCCTTCGCCATCACCGAGCCCAACTCAGGGTCCGATGCAGCCTCTATTCGCACCAGGGCCGAACGCCGGGGCGACCACTATGTGCTTAACGGCAGCAAAATATTCATCAGCAATGGTACCTGCGCTGATTTCATCACCGTGGCCGCCAAGACCGATCCGGCCAAGGGACTCAAAGGAATTTCCTTATTCCTGGTGGACACCAAAATGCCCGGCTTCACCGTGGCCCGCAAGTTGGATAAATTCACCACCCACTGCGCCGACACCAACGAACTGGTTTTCGAGGACGTCCAGGTGCCCATCGAATATCGGTTGGGGGATGAGAATACCGGCTTTATCAACGCCTATCTGTCCCTGACCGTTGACCGTATCTTTACGGCCGCCCAGGCACTGGGCATCGGGCGGGCAGCCTATGAGGCTGCCTTCAAATACGCCCGGGAGCGGGAGCAATTCGGCCAGCCCATTGGCAAATTCCAGGCTGTGCAGTTCAAGCTGGTGGACATGCTGACCATCCTGGAACAGGCCGAGCTTTATGTCTACCATGCCGCGGCCATGGCCGACCGCGGTGAGCCCATCACCCGCGAAGCGGCCATGGCCAAGATCATCGCCGCCGATGGCGTCAACCTGATCTGCCAGAAGGCCGTGAACATCTTCGGGGGCTACGGCCTGATGACCGAATTTCCGGTCCAGCGTTATCTCCGGGACTCTTATTTTCCCATGATCGGCGGGGGGACCAGCGACATTATGCGCATTGTGGCCGCTAAGCAGTTGGGTCTTTAACGATAAGCGTCACGGAGGAAGACCGGCGATGGCAACGTTATCCGAACCATGATCGGTGTCGGCATCAACTATAAAGTAGCCGACAGCTTCTACGTGATTCCGGAATTCACGATGTATGATTAGGGCCAGAAACCCAACGATGCTGCCAAAACCGACCTGGGCGTTGAACCGGTCCCCATTCAGCCGGTTTCAAAGCGGATCCCCTGGGCCAGGGGGAGTTTTTTCCCGGACCAGTTGATCAGGGGAGGTTGACGTTGTTTATAGATTGCATAACTCCCTTTAATATCTCCCATGAAACTAAAACCAATGCGGAATGATGGAATCCCGGGGTCGATTCTTTTAAATTGACCATTGAGGTAATGAATTTTGCTTAAGTCAGGGGCAGGCTTTTGGCTCTATTTCAGGGCAATCTTGACAGCCATTGAAAGGCGGGGACGGTGAGGATGGACTGGGGGCCATTGGAAAAAATGCGGAAATTTTCTCCTTCGTTACTGAGCTGGACAGCCGGGACAGCCAGTACCTTTTGGAAAATTTTAAGGGATTTAAACCTTCTTGTCCCTTTCTTTTTGCCAATCGAAATATTTTTTTAATGCTTCTTTGTTTATTTCTTCCACCGTTTTATTTCTTTTCCCTTTATGCAGTTTGTGTCTTATCTCGTGTAATTCCCATAAAATCCTATCTTCTTTTTTTGAGTAGCTGTTATTATAAGTTTCCATATTTAGCACCCCCAAAAATTTCCAAAGAGCCGATTTCTATTATCGGATAACCATGGTCCATATTGATTTGATGAATTTTCCTAATCGGGTTCATACTTACGATATGTTTAAAATTCCAAGACGCCAAAGCAGCAAGACGGTTTACTGAGGCGATTGCTATATGATAAGCATCCTCAGGTTCTGAATAAGGGATAGCCCCTTTTTTCAAATAATTTTCTGCCAAGAGTAAAGCTTCTTCTGAAAGCTCAAGTACTCTCATGTTATAATCAAAAATGATCTCTTTGATGTTCTGTTTTTTAATACTATTTTCCATTTGGTCTATTTCTTCGACGGCCGTAACAGATATGTACAAATCATAAAAGGACGCTTCATTTTCAAACCATTTTTGAGTGATTATCTGCCTAACAGGCTTGGATGTGTCATATAACGCGCTTGGAACGGAGGTGTCGAGATAGAGTTTTATCTTTGGTTCCCCCCCAGTATTATCCATCAGAATCCTTTTATAAAGAGAGAAATATATCCAATCGTGAATATTATACTGCAATCTTTGGCAAAATTGCAAGCAAGTTCCGATCCTAATGGGAATTTATCGTCTAAAATCTTGACAAAGTCAGGGGCAGGCTTTTGGCTCTATTTCAGGGCAATCTTGACAGCCATTGAAAGGCGGGGACGGTGAGGATGGACTGAGGGCCATTGAAAAAAAATGCGGAAATTTTTCCCTTCATTACTGAGTTGGACTGCCGGGATGGTCAAAGCCTTTTGGAAAATTTAAAGAGATTTGGAGGGCGGCTGGTCGGCGAACTAATTGATCTGAAGTTTAATGTTACCCATTTTTCTGGCAAAAAAGCGGCATCGGCAGACTGGAAAGAAACGTCAGGTAGCTTTTGGCGGGTCTATTGCCGGCTTATTTTCAAAGTGCGTCAGTTAATAACCAGAGAGAAAAGGGAATGGCGGTTATTTTTATCCTTATGGCTTCAGAAACCTTATGGCCTTTTTTATGATAAAATCACATTCGTATCTTTCTTCATGGCAGGGAAACTATATACGATATCTTCCTTAATGTAAAGAAGATTTGTTAGGTCCGGGGAATGATCCCCATTGAGAGATTTGAAATAGGGCACACAAGGGCGTTATGGGCCGGGCGGTTTTTCTTGGCGCCCTCGGCCTGCTCAAAAGAAGCGGACGAGAATCATTGCGGGTTCAGCCGGTTTCAAAGCGGATCCCCTGGGCCAGGGGAAGGTCCCCGGACCAGTTGATGGTGCAGGTTTGACGCCGCATATAAACCTTCCAAGCATCGGAACCGGCCTCCCGGCCGCCGCCGGTTTCCTTTTCTCCGCCGAAGGCCCCGCCTATTTCGGCGCCCGAAGTGCCGATATTGACATTGGCGATGCCGCAGTCCGACCCCTGAGGACTCAAGAATAATTCCGCTTCCTGAACGTCCCGGGTGAAGATGGCCGAGGTCAGCCCCTGGGGCACCCCGTTGTTGATGGCGACGGCCTCTTCCAGGGTATGGTAAGGGATCAGGTAAAGGATCGGGGCAAAGGTCTCCTCCCGGACAATGGGCAGATCGGCCCGGGTTTCACAAAGGCAGGGGCGGACATAGGTGCCGGTATCATATAAACCTCCGGAAAGGACCTCGCCCCCAAAGAGGATCCGGCCGCCCTGGTGTTGCACTTGTTCCAGCGCCTTTTGCATGGCCTTCACGGCTTCACGGTCGATCAAGGGTCCCATGAGGGTGGCCGCTTCCAGGGGATTTCCAATGGGGATTTGTTGGTAGGCTTTGATCAGGGTTTCACTTAGGGCCGGAAAAAGGCTTTGATGCACAATGAGCCGACGGGTGCTGGTGCAGCGCTGTCCGGCTGTCCCCACGGCCCCGAAAAGGATGGCCCGGACGGCCAAGGGCAGATCGGCATCAGGGGTTACAATGATGCCGTTATTGCCTCCTAATTCCAGCAGGGTCTTTCCCAGACGACCTTTAACTGCTTGACCGACCTGGCGGCCCATAGGCACGCTACCGGTAGCCGAAATCAGGGGAATGCGGGGGTCCCTGATCAGGGCCTCCCCGACGGTCTCCGCCTTGCCGATAAGGCAACTGAGCAAACCCTCCGGCAGATCATTTT
>JACRBX010000106.1 GCA_016219225.1 Deltaproteobacteria bacterium | reverse complement strand
CGAAATTGAATATCAATTTTTAAAATTTGAAGACGTGCTGGCAACAATATAATGGCAAAACAATTACTTTTTTCTGATCAGGCCCGCAATAAACTCCTTTCCGGAGTTAATCAATTGGCCAAGGCTGTAATAACTACTTTGGGTCCCCGTGGCCGGAACGTGGCCTTGGATAAAAAATGGGGAGCTCCGGCCGTGGTCCACGACGGAGTTTCAGTTGCCAAGGACATAGAACTGAAAGATCCTTTTGAAAATATGGGAGCCCAGATGGTCAAAGAAGTGGCTTCCAAGACCAGCGATGTGGCTGGAGATGGGACCACTACGGCCACATTACTCGCCCAGGCCATTTACCGCGAGGGGTCTAAGCTGGTTGCCGCCGGAAGCAATCCCATGGCCATTAAAAGAGGCATCGAAAAAGGCGTTGAGGCCGTAGTCAAGGAACTGAAAAGTATCAGCAAACCCACCAAGGACCACAAAGAGATCGCTCAGGTGGGGACCATTTCGGCCAACAATGATTCCACCATCGGCAATATCATTGCCGAAGCCATGGAAAAGGTTGGTAAAGAAGGGGTTATCACCGTTGAAGAAGCCAAGAGCATGGAGACGACCCTTGAAGTGGTGGAAGGGATGCAATTTGACCGGGGATATATTTCTCCCTATTTTGTGACCGACCCGGAGAAGATGACAGCGGTTTTAAATGATCCTTATATCCTGATTAATGAAAAAAAGATCAGCAGCATGAAAGATCTGCTTCCCGTGTTGGAACAGGTCGCCAAGAGCGGCCGGCCCTTGGTAATTATTGCCGAAGAAGTTGATGGTGAAGCCTTGGCCACCTTGGTTGTCAACAAGCTCAGAGGGACCTTTTCCTGTGCGGCCGTCAAGGCCCCGGGTTTTGGGGACCGGCGCAAGGCCATGCTGGAAGATATCGCCATTTTAACCGGTGGACAGATGATCTCCGAAGATTTGGGGATCAAACTGGAAAACGTCTCCCTGAAAGATATGGGAACAGCCAAGCGGATCACCATCGATAAGGATAATACGACCATCGTTGACGGCGGCGGTGAGAAATCAGCCCTGGAAGGCCGGGTCAAACAGATTCGCGCCCAGATCGATGAAACCACCTCGGATTACGACCGGGAGAAACTCCAGGAGCGTTTAGCCAAATTGATCGGCGGCGTTGCCGTTATTAATGTCGGGGCCGCTACCGAAACCGAAATGAAAGAGAAAAAGGCCCGCGTCGAGGATGCTTTGAATGCGACCCGCGCCGCCGTTGAAGAAGGCATCGTACCGGGTGGCGGCATTGCCCTCTTACGCTGTCTACCGGCTTTAAACGCCCTAAAGACAGAGGGCGAGGAAGCCCTTGGGGTAAATATCGTCCGAAGAGCTTTGGAAGAGCCTGTCCGCCAAATTGCCAATAACGCCGGATTTGAAGGTTCCGTGGTTGTGGAAAAGGTTAAAGAAGAAAAAGGAGCCTTCGGCTTTAATGCCGATACCGGGATTTATGAAGACCTGATGAAGGCCGGGGTCATGGATCCGACCAAGGTCACCCGTTTTGCCTTACAAAACGCGGCTTCAGTGGCCTCCCTTTTGTTGACCACCGAGGCAATGGTAGCCGAGAAACCAAGCAAAAATGAGCCTGCTATGCCGTCAATGCCGCCAGGTGGCGGTATGGGCGGAATGGGCGGTATGTACTAAATCGTCAATCTTTATGGTAAGCAAAAAAGCCCCCTTGTTTTCGGGGGCTTTTTTTTAATTTTCCCGGCTTCCCTTGTTAGCCTTATTACTGGCTGATATTCAGTATAGCGCTCCCTTTCCATTTAGCTGGCTAATGGGGGCCGTGCGCACAAGGTTCGTCTTCAAGGCGGCTGGAAAGCTCGTCCAAGTGTACTCGAAAGTGAAAGTCCAGGGACACGCGGCCATGGCGCTGGAAGACATCCGAAAGCAGGGATCTGCCTGATGGTCGCCCACGAACTAAACCGCCATGCCCCGCCTTTTGGGGCATGGCACCACGAAGCATGAAAATAGGCTCCTTGGAAGACGGATTCTATTTTCGAACTAAATCCGCAGCACGCCCTTCACCCTCTCCGCCACATCACGCAGATCTCCCTCGTTCGGCCTGCCGCGGATATCTCCCAATCGCCCTGAAACGGAATGGCTCCGCATATTCTCCGGATTGTACTCCCCGATCACATACCATTCCGCAACAATCGTATAGCCGAGATGGTCAAACAATTGCCCCATGTACTTCACTGCGGGTATGGCTTCGTTCATACCCGTATGGACACCGCCGTAAGTACAATAGACCACGGTTTTGGCCGAGGGCCTTCGGGGAGAAGCGGGTTTGATCTCACCTTTCCGAATGTATTCCTGGAGGTGACTGCGAAAGACTTCCATAACGGGTTTTCCGGGAAGCTGGGAATAGACGCCTGATCCCACAAAAACGAAGTCATATCGGAGAATATCCACTTGCGTCTCTTGCGTGATCTTTACCGTATCCACGCTGTGCCCCAGACCTTGAGCCGTCTCTTGAATCTTCATGGCCACCTTTTCGGTGTTCCCGGTTGCGGAAAAGTAGAGATTCAGTATATTCATGATGATCATTTTTGAAGCTTACGGACATTCTCCGCAGCAGGACCCTTAGCGCCTTGGACAACATCGAAACTGACACGATCCCCCTCGGCCAGAGATTTAAAACCTTCCCCCTGTATCGCGGAATGATGTACGAATACGTCCTTGCCTTCGTCCTGCTCGATAAAACCAAATCCTTTTGCATCATTAAACCATTTAACTTTTCCTTCTACCATCGTTGACCCTCCTTTGTATTGAGTCTCTTCGTGGAGACCTTTGTAATGTCAGGGAGTATGAATAATTTTTTCTGGAAATGCAAGATTATTTCCTGTGGAAGAGGGGACATTGCTTCACAACGTGCATATTTTTTCAGCGGTCCATTTCCCTATGAAGGTGTGACGCTGGGGGAGCAAAGTTCATCTTGTTGATTATTTAAAAGGAATGTTATATAAACTAGAGTCAATTTCTTTATTCAAGATGAACCCTGTCTTGAGGGTAAAGTTGAAGGAAAACAGATGCGAATAGCCATTGCCTCCGATCATGCCGGGTTTGAAATGAAGCAGGGCTTGATCCTTTTATTGGAAAAGCTGGGCCATCAAGTAACCGACTTGGGAACGCACCATCAGGACCCTGTGGATTATCCTGATTATGCCGAAGCCATGGGTCTGGCCATTCGAAAGAGCCGGGCCGATCGGGGGATCCTGATCTGCGGCAGTGGGGTGGGGGCCTCGGTGTCGGCCAATAAGTTGCCCGGCATTCGGGCCGGCCTCTGCCATGATACCTATTCGGCGCACCAGGGTGTGGAGCATGACGACATGAATGTCCTGGTCCTTGGTTCCAGAGTCATCGGTTTTGAGTTGGCCGCCGAATTGGTCCGGGCCTTCCTGGGGGCTCGGTTTTCCGGTGAAGAACGACATCTGCGGCGGCTTCAAAAGGTACACTCTTTGGAAGAGCGTTTCTAATTTTGTAAGAAAGTCAGGGGGAGGCATGAAGGAACTTATTGACCTCAGAAGTGATACCGTAACCAAACCAACACCCGAAATGCGCAAGGTCATGGCTAAGGCCGAGGTGGGGGATGATGTTTACGGGGAAGACCCGACGATCAATGCCCTGCAGGAAAAGGTGGCCGAGATCCTCGGCAAAGAAAAAGCCCTTTTCGTTCCCTCCGGGACGATGGCCAATCAGTTGGCCATCAAATCCCACACCCAGCCCGGCGATGAGGTCATTCTGGAGGCTTCTTCCCATCCTTTCAATTTTGAAGGCGGGGCCGGGGCCGTCCTGTCGGGCGTTCAGTTTTGCTGTCTCAGCGGGGTCCGCGGGATTATCGAGGCCCGGCAGATCGCAGAAGCCATCAGACCCTTTGACCACCACTTTCCGGTAACCCGATTGGTTTGTCTTGAAAACACCCACAACCGCGGGGGCGGGTCCCTTTATCCGCTCGAAAAGATCACCCGGATCTCCCGACTGGCCAAATCGAAAGGCCTCCGGGTCCACCTCGACGGCGCCAGACTCTGGAACGCCTCGGTGGCTTCAGGGATCACACCCGGGGCCTATGCGGCCTGGGCGGATTCGGTATCGGTCTGTCTCTCAAAAGGCCTGGGGGCTCCGGTCGGGTCCCTGGTGGCGGGATCGGCCGTCTTCATAGACCGGGTTCACCGTTTTCGAAAGATGTTCGGAGGCGGGATGCGTCAAGCCGGAATCCTGGCCGCGGCCGGCCTCTATGCCCTGGACCACCATCGGGAGCGGCTTCAACAGGACCACGAAAACGCCCAACGTCTGGCCCAGGGTCTTTCCGGATTCAAAGAGGTCTCCCTCGATCCGGCCCAGGTGGAGACCAATATAGTCATCTTTGACTTAACCGACAGCCGGATGACGGCTCAACAGGTCTCGGAGGTCATGAAGAAGGAGGGTGTCTTGATCCATGCCTTTAACAAGAAGCAGATCCGTTTGGTCACCCATTTGGATGTGACCGGAACGGATATCGGGAAGGTCCTTAAGGCCTTTAAGAAGGTGTTTCGATCTTAGAGCGTTCGGTCGCCATCCAGGCCTCCCGAAGGGATTTGAAATTCCCTTCCCGGATGGCTTCCCTGATCTCTTTCATTAGGGATTCCATAAAATACAGATTGTGAAGGCCGGCCAGAACCGGGGCCAGCGGCTCTCTGGCTAAAAACAGGTGTCTCAGATAGGCCCGGGAATGGTGCCGGCAGGCATAACAACCACAATCCGCCTCCACTGGACGGGGGTCATTTTTAAAGGCCTCATTCAGGATTCGGAGCCTGAACCTCCGGCCCTTCCTGGTAAAAAAAGTGCCGGTCGAGGCCAGGCGGGTCGGCGCGATGCAGTCAAAGAGATCAATGCCCTGACTTACCATTTCAAAAACATCCTCTACCAGGCCGATGCCTAAAAAGTGGCGGGGTTTGTCTTGGGGAAGATAGGGAAGGGTCCATTGCAGAACCTGGGACATTTCCTTTTTCGATTGACCGAGATACCCCCCGATGGCAAAGCCGTGAAAGGGCTGACGGGCAATGAATCGGGCGCTTTTCTCCCGGAGATCGGGATAGGCCCCGCCCTGAATAATCCCGAAGAGCGATTGACCGTTGGAAGGATGGCCATAAAATTCCGCTAAAGCCTTTATGGCCCAGCGGTGGGTCCGTTCCATGGACACCTCTGTTTCCCGGTGATTGTGGAGCGGAGAGGTGCATTCATCCAGGACCATGATCATATCCACACCCAGACTTCTCCCTGTCTGGACGATATATTCCGGGGTAAAGCGATGCATAGAGCCATCCCGATAGGAGGTAAAATCCACGCCCTCCTCGGTTACCGTGACCAGGGATTTGCCTTTCTTGGAACCGCATTGTCCATCCTGATCCCGGAGTTTTGAAACCGGGGAATGGATCTTGCTGCCACCGTATTTTTTACCCATTCCCAGACTGAAGACCTGATACCCACCGGAATCCATCATGATCGGTCCTTCCCAACCCATAAACCGGTGAAGGCCTCCCATTCGACTGATAATCTCTTCGCCCGGTTGCAGGTGCAGATGATAGGCATTGGTAATGAGGACTTGTGTGCCGATGGTGGAAAGATCGGCCCCGGAGAGGGATTTTACGGTCCCCTGGGTGGCCACGGGGACAAAGGCAGGTGTTTCTATGGTGCCATGAAGCGTCTCAAGCCGGCCAAGCCGGGTTTGATCCTCTTCGGCTAAAATTTCAAAAGAAAATTTTTTCAATGTATTATTCAGGGCGTTTCACTGCGCCCGATTTTTTAAAAATGCCCGGTAAATCTTTAAGGCCTCTTCTTCTTTCACATCAAACCAGTTTTCATATGCCTCGGCTACGGCAAAATGCCACCCCCGGCGGATGTTGGCACAATAGAGGGCTTCCACCTGTTCCGAAACCTTCAAAACCGATTTAAAGCTGCCGGTAGGTACGGCTACCATGAGGGACCTGGCCCCGGCTTTGCGCAGGGCCTCCACGGCCACCAGCAGGGTAAACCCCGAGGCCAGCCCATCATCAACCAGGATGACCGTTTTTTTCGAGATCTCCGGGAAGGGCAGGTCCCCCCGAAAATTTTTTACCCTTCTCAATACCTTTTGGAGGGTTTGATCTTTGCCGGTTTCGATCTGTTTTTCAGTCAGCCGGAGATGGGAAAGGAGATCTTCATTGAAGCCCATGGTTCCATCGAAGGCCACGGCCCCATACCCGGCCTCGGTATCCCAGGGGAGGGTGATCTTGCTGACCACGGCTACATCAAGAGGCAGGTCGAGTTTTTTGGCAATAACCACGGCCACCGGCAGACCGCCCGAAGGAATGGCCATAACAAGGGTATCGGTTTGACGAAAGACCTGTAACATTTTGGCCAGGACCTGGCCGGCCTGGGTCCGGTCCCGAAAGACGAGGATCTTATCCCGCAGTTCTGGGAGGTCAATGACAGGGTTTTTGTGGGTCGAAAGGCGCATGAAGATAAATTAATTTAAACCCGTCAGGATGTAAATAAGGTCAGGACTGTATTTTTCAGAAAAGATCCAGGTATTGCGCTTCCGGAAGGATCAACCCAGAACGCGGTTCAGGGTCTCCCGGAGCTTGGCCACAGTATAAGGCTTCTGGATAAAACCGGCCAGCCCCTGTCCGGCAAACTGCTGGATCACATCCTGCTCGTTATAGCCGCTCGACAGGATCACCCGCACATCGTTCTGCAGGGAACGCAAGGCCTGAAAGGCCTCTTCCCCGTCCATTTCGGGCATGGTCAGATCGAGAATAATACAGTCGATCTCGCCCCGCCGGGCTTCAAAGAGATCCACTCCTTTCCGGCCGTCATTGGCGGTCAGGACCTGAAAGTCCAGATGGGCCAACATCTGAGTGCCCACTTCGCGGACTACCGGGTCGTCGTCAATCAGGAGGACCACCCCATTGCGGGGAGAAGGGTTTTGTCCGACTCTTTGTTGGCGGTCGTTCGAGGTCCATTCCGCGGCCGGTAACAGTATTTTAAAGGTCGTCCCTTGGCCCGGCTGGCTGTCGACCTTGATGGTCCCTTTGTGTCCGCGAACGATGCCGAGAACCGCTGCCAGCCCAAGACCCCGTCCGGTGAATTTGGTGGTGAAAAAGGGATCGAAAATCCGGCGCAGGGTTTCGGCGTTCATCCCGCATCCGGTGTCCGACACTTCCAGATAAACGTATTTTCCCTCAGGGAGCCGGTCATCCCAATAACCCTCGGAGAGAAAGGCCCGGTTGCATTCCATAACACCGCAGGAGACCGAGATCAGACCGGTGGCTTCTCCCATGGACTCGGAGGCATTAGTAATCAGGTTCATGATGACCTGATGGATCTGGGTTACGTCGGCCTCCACGGCCGGGAGTCCTTCGGGCAGGGCGTAGCGCAGCGAGGCCTTCTTGGATACCGAGACCTCCAGCATCTGGGTCACCTCCCGGACGATCTCGGAAAGGTCGTGGCGGCCTACGACGAAACGGCCTTTGCCCGAATAGGCCAGCATCTGGCGGCATAATTCAGCCGCCCGTTTCGAGGCCCGCGAGATATCTTCGACATTGGGCCGGGCCGGGGAGTCCGGTTTAAGGGAAAGGAGCGCTAAATCGGCGTTTCCCAGGATAGCCATGAGCAGGTTGTTAAAATCGTGGGCGATCCCCCCGGCCAGCACCCCCAGGCTCTCCAGCTTCTGAACTTCCCGCATCTGGGATTCCAGTTTTTGTCGTTCTTCCTCCGCCTGTTTTTGTTCGGTGATATCAATGTTTACGCTCATAATAGCGGTAATTTTACCATTAACATCACGCAGGGGGGCTGTTGAGACGCTGATATCAATCGGCGAACCATCTTTTTTGCGACGTCGAACTTCAACCCCGGTAAAACCGTCCCCCCGGAGGACCCGCTCCCGTAAGGCCTGATACTCCTCTTGCTTGTCCTCCGGAACATAGGGCAGAAGGCGGCCGATGACTTCCGTCTCCCTCCAGCCGAAAATGCGTTCAGCCGCCTCATTCCACAATCGGACCTTCCCGTCAGGTTCAAGGACATTGATAGCCACCGGGGATGTCCGAATCAAGGTTTGAAGGGAGGCATTGCTCTCCCGCAATTCCCCTTCCAATCGCTGGCGCTCCTTTATTTCGTCTTTAAGTCGCAAATTGGCTTCCCGGAGTTCCGAAGTCCTTTCCGCAACCCGTTTTTCCAATTCCTGGTGGGCTTTCCGCAGATCCATTTCGGTCCGTTCAATTTTTTTGGCCCGTTTTTCAAGCTCAATATATTGGGTTTTTTGTCTTTTTCTGCTTTTATTCAACTGGCTTCCGGTGATGGAGGTAATGAAGGCAATGGCAAAAAGCAGACAGCCCAACGCCAGGACCATGATAATCTGAGCGGATCCGGGAAGGGGAGGGGTTGAAAATGGATCCATAGGGGGGATAATACCGTAGAATTCCAGGGCCACTGCAATGCTTAAGGATACGACACTGAGGGCAACCGTGATGAAAAGGAACCTTGGTGGGGTGACGACGCCCAGATAGGCGATTAAAGCAGCATAAAGGGGGCTGATAAAGAGGGCCCTGGTGCCGCCTAAAAAATAAATGATGGCCGTATAGCCGACCACTTCACAAAGGTTGTTCCCTATAGAAGTAAACTCATAGACCCGTCGGCTTTGGGACATTTTTAGTATGGCTAATATAGGGATGCTGGCAGCCATCAGGAAAACCAGGCAGGCGCTGATACCGATTATATGGGGAACTCTGGTAATGCCCGCCAGGTAACCCGCGACTACAAATCCCAGGATCAATAGCCCTGCTCCGGCTCGAAAAATGGCCCCTTGCTTGATCCTGGCGTAAACACGGTTTCTTTGATCCGGGTCTAATTGGATTATTTTTTGGGGGCTGACCTTAAACATATCGGGCCTTCTCCTGGTTTATTGGACCTAAATAAGTAGTGGACCGCCTATCTCCTTCGGGCGTGTTCAGATGTGAGCCTTTCCCCAGGAATTCTTAATAGTCCGGATACAACTTCTTGATGCAATCCGGACAGAGGCCATGGCTGAAATTGATATCCAGGTGAGACTTGAAATAGGCTTCCACGTTTTGCCAATACTCCTGGTCGTTCCTGATCTTTTTGCAATGAACACAAATCGGCAGAAAGCTTTTCAGAGCCACCAATTCGCCTATATCTTCCAGAATAATCAGGACCAGTTTTTCCCCGTGAAAGTCAAACGGTACGGTGGTCACCAGGAAGAAGGCCTTGGCGGTTTTCCCCTCCCGGGCAATCTCCATCCTGGTCTTTTGACGGATCTGTTTCTTTCCTTTCAGTGCGTCATTAACAGAATTTCTGATAATACAATCCCGGCAATGGGGAGCCCTTCCGCAGCCTTCCGATACCTCGGTAGAATGCAGACAATGAAGGGCTTCACCGGCCCGTTTGCGAATGATTAAAGAAGGGGCTTCGCCCAACATCCCGGAAGCTGCCGTATTGGTGTCGACGATCTTGACATCCTCCTGGACGACAAATACCGGTGAAGGAATGGCGTCCAGTATTATCCTATAAAAATTATCTTCTGTCAGCCCTTTGCTTTTTTTATTCATGGTTTGATTTATAACCATAAAGGAGGGCTCATGTCAATTGGTTCCCGCCATCCCCGGGGCATCTTTCAAAAAAAGGGGTGCTTATTATTTTCAATGAAAAAATTCACATAATTTCTTGACACCACTGCAAAAAAAAAATATTATTATAAATTTATTATTTTTACCAGAAGGGGAATATGTTTGAGTCCTTATCCGATCGTCTGAATCTGACCTTTAAGAAATTGAAAGGTCAGGGAAAATTATCCGAAGCCAATATGAAAGAAGGTCTTCGGGAGGTACGGATGGCTTTACTGGAGGCCGACGTCCATTACAAGGTGGCCAAGGATTTTATCGATCTGGTTCGAGATCGGTCTTTGGGTCAGGAAGTCCTGGCCAGTCTCACTCCGGCCCAGCAAGTGATCAAGATCGTCCAGGAGGAATTGACCGATCTGATGGGCGGGTCCCGGCAGGACCTGAATCTGGCCGGGCGCTCCCCGGTGGCCATTATGCTGGCCGGGCTTCAAGGTTCTGGGAAAACCACCACGGCCGGAAAACTGGCCATCTATTTGAAAGAAAAGAATTTTCGACCTGGCCTGGTGCCGGCTGATGTCTACCGTCCGGCAGCCATAGACCAACTCCACAAGGTTGGAGAACAGGCCGGGGTAGAAGTCTATCCGTCCGATTCGAAAATAAATCCGGTGGAATTATGCAGCCGGGCCGTGGAATGGGCCCGGGGCCGGGGGTTGAATCCCCTGATCCTGGATACGGCCGGCCGGTTGCATATTGATCAGGATTTAATGACCGAACTGAAGCAGATCAAGGAACGGGTCCGGCCCAACGAAATCCTCCTGGTGGCCGATGCCATGACCGGTCAGGACGCCATCAATGTGGCCCAGAAATTCAATGAATGGCTGGAGTTGTCCGGTGTTATCTTAACCAAGATGGAGGGGGATGCCAGGGGAGGGGCCGCTTTGTCGATCAAGGCGGTCATTCAAAAACCGATTAAATTTATCGGCGTCGGAGAAAAGTTGGAGGCCCTGGAACCGTTTTATCCCGACCGGATGGCCTCCCGGATTCTGGGCATGGGTGATGTCCTTTCCCTGATTGAAAAGGCCCAACTCCATTTTGACGAAAAGCAGGCCAAAGCCCTGGAAAAGAAGATCCGCAAGGAAACCTTTACCTTGGACGATTTTAAAGACCAGCTTAAACAGATAAAAAAAATGGGTTCTTTGGAACAAATGGTACAAATGATTCCGGGTTTAAACCGGATGAAGGGTTTAAAGGATGCCAAACCGGATGAAAAAGAACTGGTTCGGACAGAAGCCATTATCAATTCCATGACCCCGGACGAACGAAAAAGCTATCAGATTATCAATGGGAGCCGACGTCGGCGTATCGCCAAAGGGAGTGGGACCACGGTGCAGGAAGTCAATAAAATGCTTAAGAATTTTGAACAGATTCAAAAGATGCTTAAACAGTTTAATAAGGGGGGCCGGAAGGCCTTCCAAAGAGGGTACTTGCCTTTTTGACCGGATTTGGTTACTATGAAAAATCATAATATAGAAAGTATGGGAATTCGTATTAGTTTAAAGAAGAAAAAACAAGGAGCGTATTATGGCGATTAAAATTCGATTGACCCGGATGGGGGCCAAGAAGCGGCCTTTTTATAGAATGGTGGTGGCTGATTCCGGTTCCCCGAGAGACGGCCGGTTTATAGAGATTGTAGGGACTTACGACCCCAATCAAGAACCGGCGTCGGTTTCCTGGAAACAGGATCTCTTGAAAAAATGGCTCTCGGTCGGGGCCGTACCGACAACCACTGTGAAGAATCTGATTCAAAGCAGCGGCGTACTTAAGGGATAATTAAATGGTATAGGAATTTCCTTTTTGGACGCAGATCGACGCAGATTGTCAAGATTTTGAATATAAAGAATAGTTATCTGCGGGTATCGGCGAAAATCAGCGTCCTAATTTAATTGTTGAGGCGGGTGCCTCACCCCTCTCCTGGGATGAAGAAGGATTCACTGGAATGGATCCTCTGGCCGGATAAAGGCCAGGGAACATAAGCGGAATCAGTCTGTTATGGGTATTCGGCAACTCAAAAGGAGGAGGTAAGCGGCATGAAAGAGCTGGTAAAGTACATTGCAAAGGCATTGGTGGATCATCCGGACCAGGTGGAAGTTAATGAAATCGAAGGGGAACAGACTTCAGTCATCGAATTAAAGGTGGCCAAGGAGGACCTGGGTAAGGTTATCGGAAAACAAGGGCGGACCGCCAGGGCCATGCGGACCATCTTAAGTGCGGCTTCCACTAAGATCAGAAAACGGTCGGTCCTGGAAATCATTGAATAAGGAAAAGGAATCGGGCTTCCTGTTAATCGGAAAGGTCGGCAAACCTTATGGGTTGCGCGGCCAGGTAAAAGTACACTCTTATGCCGCTTCCAAGGAAACTTTTTTTGCCGGACGAAAGCTGTTTCTGAGCCGAGGCGAAGAAAAGAAGGAAGGGGTGATCCTGGAAGCCAAAGTTCAAGCCCATTCCTTGCTGCTTAAGTTTCAAGGGCTGGAAGATAGATCCCAGGCCGAAGAATTAATGGGATATTCTTTGTTAATTGAAGAAAAGGATCTGGAGGCCCTACCGGAAGGAGAGTATTATCGGTGCCAGTTGATCGGCAGCCGGGTCTATAACGAAGAGGACCGGTTTTTAGGCATTATGGAAGATATATTTTCAACGCCGGCCCACGATATCTGGGTTATCCGGGATCGAGAAAAGGAATTCCTGGTTCCGGCTGTTGAGGCCTTTATTCTGTCGGTCAACAAGACCCAAAAAGAAATTCGGGTCAGGAACCCTTATGATCGCGCCGAGGGCGATGATCGTTGATATCCTGACCCTTTCCCCGGGTTATTTTTTTTCACCCTTAAATGAGGGGCTCCTGCATCGGGGGATTGAGAAGGGACTGATCCGGGTTCGGATTTTTAATCTGCGCGATTTTACCAATGACCGGCATCGGACGGTGGATGACCGTCCTTTTGGCGGTGGGGCGGGGATGGTTTTAAAACCGGAACCGGTCTTCCGGGCCTTGACCTGGCTTCGGGAGCTCCCTGAACCGAGTCCCCGGGTAATCCATTTGACCCCCCAGGGGACCCCTCTGAAGCAATCTCGGGTCAAAGAATTGAAGGGCATTCCCCGGATTGTCCTGATCTGTGGAAGATATGAAGGGATCGACGAGCGGATAGCCGATTTTTTCTGTGATGAGCAGATATCGATTGGAGACTATGTCTTAAGCAGCGGTGAACCGGCTGCCCTGGTTGTTTTGGATTCTTTGATCCGGCTAATCCCCGAGGTTCTGGGATGTGCTGATTCGGAGAAAGAGGAAACCTTTGAAGAAGGTTTATTGGAATATCCCCAATACACCCGGCCCCGAAATTTTAAAGGCCATTTTGTCCCTGAAGTCCTGGTCTCCGGGAACCATGACAAGATTCGGGCCTGGAGACGGCGGCAGTCTTTGATCAAGACCTTAAAACGGCGGCCCAGTTTGATTGAGGAAGACCGATTGAATCCGGAAGACCAGGAGATCTTGCGGTCTTTAAAAGGCAAGGACTGACTAAAAATTTAAAAGAGCAGCCTGTATTAAACCTCATGCCCACGGCGTGTAGCCGCAACGCATGAAAATATTTTTTAGGGGCTATGGGCGATGGGCAAGGTTAAACGGGGTTTATGGGTTTTTATTCGCCTATAGCCAATAGCCTCGTGCCTACTATTTTCGTGCTAAACTCTAAGGCCCCTCAGGGGCGCACCACGAAGCATGAAAATGGGGTTAAGATTCAATGGGTTTCAACGAACGACGAACCCCGAACGACGAACGACGAATTCTATTTTCGAACTAAAGGAGCAGAACAATGGATGCCTTGACTATGTTGGAAAAGGAGCAGATGCGGGTGGATCTGCCCGACTTCAGGACCGGAGATCAGATTCGGGTCCATGTTAAGATAAAAGAAGGAGAAAAGGAACGGATCCAGGTCTTTGAAGGGGTGGTTATTCGCAAAAGAAAAGGAAATACCGGAGCGACCTTTACGGTCCGCAAGGTTTCTTACGGCGTTGGGGTCGAACGTATTTTCCCGCTCCATGCCCCGGCTATTGATCGGATTGATATCGTCAGCCTGGGTAAAGTGCGGCGGTCGCGGTTATATTATCTCAGGGAATTGAAAGGTAAAGCCGCCCGGATTAAAGAACGGCGGGTAACTCCTAAAGCCAACGCTTCTTAATGGGTTCAAGGTGCAAGGTGCAGGGTTCAAGGCTTTTCACTATGTGCGTTGAAACTTTGTTTTCGAACTGAACCCTCATGCCCCCTCCCTCACCCGCCCCCCTGGAGGGGGAAGGAAGGGGTGGGGCACCACGAAGGGAATTCTGACTCCTGAATTCTGGATTCTTGGTTGTGAAACCGGTTAACAAGTCCCCTGAATTTTATGAAAATAAAATGGACCGGCCGGAGGCAGTCCTGATTGCCGGTGTGGATGAGGTCGGGCGGGGACCTTTGGCCGGTCCGGTAGTGGCGGCGGCGGTCGTTTTTGCCCGGGGGGTCTTTATCCCCGGGGTTACCGACTCCAAACAATTAACCCCTGAAAAACGAGAATTCCTGTTTCCCCTGATTAAACAAAGCGCTTTGGCCATTGGTTTTGGGGTTCTGGGCCCCCGGAATATTGATCGCCTCAATATCCTCCAAGCTTCCTTAAAGGCCATGGAAAATGCGGTTTCCAACCTGAATCCAAGACCTGACCTGGTCCTTATCGATGGGAACCATCCCTTAAACCTGCCGATCATTCAGGAATGTCTGATCAAGGGGGATCGTTTGAGCCACTCTATCGGGGCCGCCTCTATTGTCGCCAAGGTTGTTCGGGACAAGCTGATGGAATCATGGCATTACCATTTCCCGCAATATAATTTTTTCAGCAATAAAGGATATGGGACTCGAGAGCATCTGGCGGCCTTGAAGAGATACGGTCCATCCCGGCTCCATCGATTGAGCTTTAAAGGAACCGTTGCCGATGAGGACTATAATGGCGGCTAAGGACCCGCGTTCCCGGGTAGGTCGGAGAGGAGAGGACTTGGCCTATGAACTCCTTAAGAAAAAGGGGTATAAAGTCCTGGAAAGGAATTTTAAATCCCCTTTGGGGGAAATTGATATTATCGCCCGGGAGGGAAAGACCCTGGCCTTTATTGAAGTCAAGACCCGTTTGTCTGCTGATTTTGGAACGGCCAAATGGGCCGTGGGACCTAAGAAACAGCGGAAATTGTCCATGGTGGCCCTGGACTATTTAAAACGCCATTCTCTCTCGGACCAGCCGGCCCGTTTTGATGTGGTGGCCATTGACCTGGATCAGGGGCAGGAGAAAATCGAACTGTTCCGAAACGCCTTTGACCTGGCGTATTAAAACCTGCTCAAAGCTCAAAGCTGAAAGCTCAAAGAAGAAAATTTGACAGGATTAACAGGAGTTAGATGTTTTTTGCTTCAGGGTCAGAGGGACCAAAGGCAACTACCGTCCGCTCCCAGTGGAAAGCAAACAGATAAGAAAAATCATAAAAATGAAGGAAATTAAGGAAAAAGGCACCTTGTACGTTGTCGCCACCCCCCTGGGGAATTTGAAGGATATAACCTTGCGGGCACTGGAGGTGTTGAAAGAGTCCGATCTGGTTGCGGCCGAAGATACGAGGAGGACCCAAAAACTTTTTTCCGCTTATGAGATTCATTCGCCCCTGACCAGCTATCATGAAAATAATAAATTCAGAAAGATCCCTTATCTGCTCGGACAGCTCCGGGAAGGGAAACAGATTAGTCTGGTTACTGATGGCGGGACCCCGGGGGTCAGTGATCCGGGGAAAGAGTTGGTCCAGGAGGCCCGCCAGGCCCATATTGCGGTGGTCCCTATTCCAGGGCCTTCGGCCCTGACCTGTGCCTTGAGTGCATCGGGATTTCCCGGGGACTCCTTCGTTTTTCTGGGCTTTTTGCCCCGGCGAAAAAGCCGCCGTAAAAAGATCCTCGAGGAAATGAAAGAACAGAAGAGAACCCTTATTTTTTATGAGGCCCCCCACCGGATTGGGAATCTCCTTCAGGAGATCCAGACCGTCTTGGGGGAGAGGGAAGCGGTTCTGAGCAGGGAACTCACCAAAGTTTACGAAGAGATCCTTGCCGGATCCATCAGTGAGTTGTCCCGGCAGTTGTCGGATCGGGAACCCAGAGGGGAGTATTGCCTCGTGCTGGGACCGCCGGATAGATCCGTTGAGCCTGATGGTCCGAATTTTTGAACGGATATCGATGAATCATACAGCCCACTCGATAAACTCCAAGGACAACATTTATAAATTGAATGCGGTACCCAGAAAATATGGAAAAACAGTTAGTCATAAAAAATCGATTAGGTCTTCATGCCCGAGCAGCCGCAAAAATGGTTCAATTGAGTAATGAATTTGCCTCAAATCTGATTATTCGGTTTGATGGTCAAGAAATAGACGGGAAAAGCATACTTAATATTTTGACCCTGGCCTGTCCTCTGGGTTCGGACATCTTGCTGCAGGCCGAAGGTCCGGATGCTGAAAAACTCTTGGAAGCCATGGAAAGGCTGATCAATGAAAAGTTCGGAGAAGAATAAGCCTGTGATGGAGAGGGAGCCTGTCAACCCGATCCTGAAAGGGATCGGGGCCTCCAGTGGTGTGGCCATCGGACGGGCCTATCTGGTCGATCGGAGTCGGGTGAAGGTCGTTTATCAGTACCTCCTCGATGAAAGCCAGATAGAACCGGAAAGGGAACGATTCAAGGAAGCGGTCGCCAAGGCCGATGGCCAACTGCATCAGATTATCCTGGAGATCCCGGAAGAAATAAAAGATCACGCCGGGATCATAGATTCCCACCGATTGATTTTAAAGGATCGGATGATTTATGATCAAACCCTGGAAGCCATCCAGAAGGAACAGATTAATGCCGAATGGGCCTTGAAAAAGGCCGTGGAAAAGGCGCAAGAGATTTTTTCCAGAATCAAGGATGAATACATCCGGAACCGGGTCAAGGATGTAATGGATGTTTCCGAACGGATCCTTCGAAATCTGACCGGGACCGAGGTGGAAAAATTGAGCGATATCCAGGGCCAGGTCATTGTGGTGGCCCACGATCTGTCGCCGGCCGATACCACCCAGATGCGTTTGGACAATGTTCTGGGTTTTGTGACCGATATGGGCGGAAAGACTTCCCATACCGCTATCATTGCCCAGTCCCTGGAGATTCCGGCCGTGGTCGGTCTGGAACGGATCACCCAGGAAGTCAACAGTGGTGACCTGATTATTATCGATGGAAATGATGGCCAGGTAGTCTTAAACCCTGATCCGGAAACCCTGGAATATTTTCAACAAAAAAAGAGAAAATATGGGGAATATCGGACCGAAATGGCTAAATACAGCCATTTGCCGGCCGAAACCCTGGATGGGTGTCGCATCAAGACCAGGGCCAATATAGAATTCCTGGAAGAGATTGCTACGGTGTTGGCTAACGGGGCGGAAGGGATCGGACTTTTCCGGACCGAGTTTCTGTATTTAAGCCAAAAAGAACTGCCGACAGAACAAACCCTCTTTGAGAATTTTAAAAAAGTAGCCCAGATCATGGCCCCCCACCCGGTTACGATCAGGACCCTCGATATCGGCGGTGATAAGTTCGCCTCTCACCTCGATCTGGCCGATGAGATGAACCCTGCCCTGGGGTTGCGAGCCATCCGTTTTTGCCTGAAGGAAGTCGATATTTTTAAAAGGCAGTTGCGGGCCATCTTAAGGGCCAGTTCCTATGGGA
Organism: Deltaproteobacteria bacterium; assembly: GCA_016219225.1. NCBI lineage: Bacteria > Pseudomonadati > Myxococcota > Myxococcia > Deltaproteobacteria bacterium. Next base: position 5,565 of record JACRBX010000106.1, on the reverse strand, counting down.
ATTTGAAAATCCTTTTTCCCATGATTTCCGATGTCGATGAGGTCTTTCAGGCCAAGACTATCCTCAACGAGGTCAAAGAGGAACTTCAAAAAGAAAACGTCCCCTTTGAGGCCCGGATCCCCATCGGCATCATGATCGAGATCCCATCGGCCGTGGCTATGGCTGATTTGTTGGCCCGGGAGGTGGATTTTTTCAGTATTGGAACCAATGATTTGATTCAATATGCCCTGGCCATCGACCGGGTCAATGAACATGTGGCCCATATGTATCAGCCTTTGCATCCGGCCATCCTGCGCCTGATCCAACAGACGATCGAGGCCGGCCACCGGGCCGGCATCCCGGTGGCCATGTGCGGGGAGATGGCCGGAGAACCCTTGTATATCCCGATTTTATTAGGGTTTGGGCTGGATGAACTGAGCATGAACCCCATGTCCGTCCCTCGGGTCAAGCGGATAATCCGGATGACCTCCTATAAGGAATCCAAGGCGTTTTTAGAAAAGATTTTTACCTTGAATACCACCGAAGAGGTCAATACCTATGTCCACAAAGAGATGGTCCAATGGTTCTCCGATAGTTTCAAGGCCGACGGGTCGATGCTTTATTGAACATTTGGGTAAATTATGTCCGAACATATCAAAATAATTTGTCAAAATCGCAAGGCCCATCATGATTACCAGATTCAGGAGACCATCGAAGCCGGATTGATACTCACCGGGCCGGAGGTCAAATCCCTTCGTCTGGGACGGGCCAATCTCAAAGACAGTTATGCCAGAACAAAGGCCGGGGAAGTGTTTTTATATGAGGTCCATATCAGCCCCTATGAAAATTCCCCTTTAAATGAACAGGATCCAACCCGGACCCGGAAGCTCCTTCTGCATAAACAGGAAATCAAAAGGCTGACCGGAAAAATCCAGGAGAAAGGGTTTACTTTAGTACCGCTTCGGATCTACTTTCGTAAAGGTAAGGCCAAGGTGGAACTGGCCCTGGCTAAGGGGAAAAAATTGTACGATAAAAGAGAAACCATACGAAAAAGGGATATGAAACGGGAGGCCGACCGCCAGATCCGGGGCAAGAATTAACCTGCCTGACAGGATTAACAGGATTTACAGACGGTAAATCCTGTCAGAAGTTTCCGAAACAACCAGCTTGACTTTAGGGTGGATGATCATTATATTAATTTAAAATTATCATGTCCGTGAGGGTACCACGAATCATGAGAATAGATTCAAGGTCCGGATTTTTCATGCTTGAAACCTGCATCTTGCATCTTGAAACTTTATTTACTTACCAAAGGGGGCGAAACGGCTTCGACGGGGATACTAAATTTAGGTGGCATACCGAGGTCCTATCGGCTCGTAAAACAGATAGGAAACAATAATCGCAGACAACTACGATTACGCCTTGGCCGCTTAGTCGGCCAACATTCTGTCTTTCTTTCCTGCGAGGAAGATAAGGATGTCACATAGCAGGATAGTCTGACCGAACGGCCTGTAGTCGGAAAGGCGAAACCTTTTACAGGATAGCTTTTGAGGTCTCCCGCCTGGTGGATCCCTCAAAAGTGAAATTTAAATAACCAGGATAAGTATGTAGAGGCCTAAAGGATGTATTTTCGGACGCGGGTTCAACTCCCGCCGCCTCCACCAAGATTTTGTTTAAAAGCCCCACTGGCAGATCGTCCCTATGGGGCTTTTCTTTTTTGGGGAGTTTCCTATGGAGATCCTGATTCTTTTTCTGCTTATGATCTGTAACGGCTTGTTTGCCATGGCCGAGATGGCCTTAGTTTCCTCCCGCAAGTCCCTCCTCCAGCATTGGGTCAATGAAGGAAACTACCGGGCCCGGATAGCCCTGGAACTGGCCCGAGCGCCTAATCGGTTTTTGTCGACCATCCAGGTTGGAATCACGCTGATCGGCATCCTGGCCGGGGCCTTTGGTGGGTCAACCGTGGCCTTTTCTCTTAAGGCTTATTTAAAAGAAATCCCTTATTTAAGTCAATATAGCGAAATCATTGCCCTTGGGGTCGTGGTTCTTGGTCTGACCTACCTAACCATCGTTATCGGTGAACTGGTGCCTAAACACCTGGCCCTGAACAACCCGGAACGGATAGCCTCGGCCATAGCCGTTCCCCTCCGTCTGGTGTCTGCCATCGCCCACCCTCTGGTTCAGGTTTTGACCTATTCCTCGGAAAGGGTTTTGAAACTCCTGGGCCACCAGCCTTCCCAAGAATCGCCCATTACCGAAGAGGAAATTAAAATCCTGATCGAGCAAGGCACCCGTGAAGGGATTTTTGCTGAAGCGGAAAAGGATTTGGTTAAAAGTGTTTTTCGTTTGGCCGACCGGGAAGTCGGGGTGCTGATGACCCCACGCCTGGAGATCGTCTGGCTTGACGTGAATGCCCCTTTTGAAGAAAATCGGACCAAGATCATGATGAACCCTTATTCCCGTTTTCCGGTGGCCCAAGATGATTTAGACAACCTCTTGGGGGTGGTGTTGGCCAAGGATTTGCTGGTCCAGGGGCTCTCCGGCCGAACGATGGACCTTAAGGAAAAAATGAGTCCGGCCCTCTTCATTCCGGAAAATGCACCGGCCATGCACCTTTTGGAATTGTTTAAAAAGTCCCGACCCCACCTGGCTTTAGTGGTGGATGAATATGGAGGGATCCAGGGTCTGGTGACCTTGAACGATCTTTTGGAGTCCTTAGTGGGAGAGATTTCATCGCAAGACCAGACAACGGAACCACAGGCCGTTCAGAGGGAAGACGGTTCCTGGTTGGTGGACGGGATGATGCCGGTCGATGAGTTTAAAGAAATTTTTGGCCTGGGGCGTTTGCCTGACGAGGGCCTGGGGCACTTTCAGACCCTGGGCGGCTTCATAATGATGCAGATGGGGCGGGTCCCACACCCTTCAGAAAATTTTGAGTGGGAGGATTTACATTTTGAAGTAGTGGACATGGACGGGAAAAGGGTGGACAAGGTCCTCATTACCAAAAAAGGGTCCCAGGTCCCAGGTCCCAGGTCAGAGATTTAATTCTCGAGCAAGAGCCGGTTTCAGGAAGTTTGGATCTTGCTCTTTTCTTTTCCTGCCTCGGGGACCTCGAACTTTGAACCTTTCATCTGATCCCCGATCCCCGACCTCTGATCTCTGCCCCCTACTCCCCCGAACCTTCAGCTTTGAGCTTTGAAGGCAGTATTTTTTTCTCTTCCTCCCGTTCCTTCTCCGATTCGTTGATCAGGCACTGGGGACGGAATTTACAAAAAAGATTGGGGTCGGTACAGGACACCCCTTGTCCAAAACAGTCCTGGCAGTAATAAATTTGATGTTTTTGACAAGGGAATACCCCTTCCCGTTCCGGATGATAACGACAGGCACTCATGATGACCGATTTATACCATAGATGACCTGAGATTGTGAAATAGAAATTTAAAGGCCTCCGGCGACTCGAAATGTCCCTAGCCTCCTGCATTACAATTTCTTCTTTTTTGACTTTGACAATTCTTAAAAATCCCTATATATTTTTATCGACTAATTATTAAGTTATGATTATTTTTTCAACGACCCAACCCGGACCAGCCGGAACCAAGATTTTGGATATACAAAACATGTTAAAAAAACCTCAATTGGTCCGGGTCCAAGGTGTGTTCTTTAAGAAATTCTATCCATTTTGCGTAGAATAATATTCTTTAGTTACTAAATGATCCAAGAAAAGATGCTCTTATCCATAATCATTCCGGTTTATAATGAAAAGCAAACCTTAGAGTCTCTGGTGGAAAAGGTCCACACTGTGGATCTTTCCTCCCTGGGCCTGGACCGTGAGGTTGTTGTTGTTGACGACTGCTCTCAGGACGGGACCTCGGAGGTGGCTCAAAAGCTGGCCGATGAGGGGAAAATTCGGTTGATACGGCATCAGGAAAACCAAGGGAAGGGGGCGGCCTTGCAAACCGGATTTCAAGGGGCCCGGGGAGACCTCCTTTTGATCCAGGATGCCGACCTGGAGTATGATCCGGAAGAGTACCCTAAATTGTTAAAACCCATTGTTGACGGCAAGGCCGATGTGGTTTATGGATCCCGCTTTATGGGGGGCGAACCCCACCGGGTTCTCTATTTCTGGCATTATTTGGGAAACAGGTTTCTGACCCTTTTATCAAATATGGTGACCAATCTTAACCTGACCGATATGGAGACCTGCTACAAGGTATTCCGTTCGCCGGTGCTGAAATCGATTACTTTGGAGGAAAAACGGTTCGGTTTCGAGCCGGAGGTAACCGCCAAGATCGCCCGTTTAGGGTGCAGGATTTACGAAGTCGGCATTTCCTACACCGGCCGGACCTATACGGAAGGAAAAAAAATAAACTGGAAAGACGGTATCCGGGCTTTATGGTGCATTTTCAAATATGGTATTTTGAAGTGATGGATTTAGTACGAAAATAAAGTTTCAGGTTGCAAGATGCAAGTTTCAATTTGTCGGACAAAAAGTCCGTGCAGAATGTATGGATCTGTAGCTAATTGAGGAGAGGATTTGCAAAACGTCTTAGTCACCGGCGGGGGCGGCTATATCGGCAGCGTGGTCTGCCAAACCCTTATCGAAAGAGGACACTCCATCGTTGTCCTGGATGATTTGGAAGAGGGGCATCGTTCCGCCCTGCCTCCCGGCGGGATTTTTTATCAGGGTGATCTTGGAGATGAGGCCCTCCTGAAAAAAATTTTCAATTCCCATTCGATCGGTGCCGTGCTCCACTTGGCGGCCCGTTGTCTGGTGGGGGAATCGGTCCGGGATCCGGAAAAATATTATTACAATAATGTGTCCAAAGGCCTTGGCCTTTTGAAGACCATGAGGGCCTTCGGGATTGATAAAATAGTCTTTTCCTCCACGGCGGCGGTCTATGGGGAACCCCTTTCGATCCCAATCGAGGAAGCGCATTCCACCTTCCCGGTCAATCCCTATGGTCACTCTAAACTGATCTTTGAACAGATTTTGGATGGGTATGCCCAGGCTTATGGATTAAAGGTCGTCACCTTTCGCTATTTCAATGCCGCCGGGGCGGTTGACCGGTTGGGAGAAGACCATGATCCGGAGACGCACCTTATTCCCCTTATTCTCCGGATGGCCCTGTCAGAGATTCATGAAACTTTGGCGGAAAGATTCAAAGAGCCCCTAACGGTTTTCGGATTAGACTACCCGACCCCGGATGGAAGCTGCCTGCGGGATTATATCCATATCCAGGATCTGGCTCTGGCCCATGTCCTGGCTCTGGAAAAAATAGACCATCTCCGGCAAAGGATTTTTAATTTAGGGAATGGTCAGGGTTTTTCGGTCCTGGACGTGATAGAGACGGCCAGAAAAATTACCGGACGGGAGATCCCTTTTCAAAAGGGGGGACGTCGTCCGGGAGATCCGGCTGTCTTGGTGGCCTCTTCCGATCAGGCCCGCCAAATCCTGGGCTGGGAACCCAGATATCCGGAGCTCCAGGACATCATCGCTTCGGCTTGGAAGTGGCATCAAAAATTTCCTTATGGATATGAAGATTAATTCTTGTCAACCTATGGTCAGGCAGGATGCCTGACCTATCT
>JACRBX010000105.1 GCA_016219225.1 Deltaproteobacteria bacterium | reverse complement strand
TCCCCCCATGACAGATCATACCCATGCCGTGGCCGCGGCCTTTAAGGCTTGCGGCGTTGAGGCCGAGGTTTTGCCCGATTCGGATCAGGAAACTTTGATCTGGGGCCGGAAACTGACCTCCGGCAAGGAATGTTATCCCTGTATCCTGACCACCGGCGACATGGCCAAGCTGGTCCATCGAAAGGATTTCGATCCCCAACATTCGGCTTTTTTTATGCCCTCCGGCACCGGGCCCTGCCGTTTCGGGCAATACCACCGGTTCCACCGGCTGGTTTTGGACGAATTGGGTTTCCCCCAGGTGCCGGTTTATGCTCCGGACCAGAGCGAAACCTTCTACCAGGATTTGGGGATGGTCGGCGGCAGCGACTTTACCCGTCTCGGGTGGCAGGGGATCGTAGCCATCGATATCCTGGAAAAGAAACTTCGAGAGACCAGGCCTTACGAAAAACGCAAAGGGGAAACCGATCAGGTTTACCAGGGAAATGTCCGGAAAATATCAGAGACCATAGCCTCCCGGGGGAACCTGGTAGAAATCATGGGTCAGGCCTGCCGGGAATTTGAGGCCATTGCCGTGGAAAATCCCGGCTCCAAACCGGTCATCGGTATGGTCGGGGAGATCTACACCCGGGCCAATAAATTTTCCAACGAAAATGTGGTCCTGGAGGTGGAGGCCCTGGGGGGGGAGGCCTGGATGCCGCCGATCACCGAATGGATCCTTTATACCAATTACACGGCCATTTGGAGGGCGTTGCGGCTCCGAAAATTCAGGAATCTCCTTGAACTACATCTAACTCACCGGGTCCAAACCAAGCTGGAACATGAATTAGAAAAAACCTTTAAAGGATCGCTGCGCAATTTCCAGGAGCCCCCTATTCCGACCACCTTGCAGAGGGCCCATCCTTATCTGCATCCTTCCTTTGAAGGAGAGGCCATTCTGAGCCTGGGAAAGGCCAAAGATTACTGGCTCAGGGGGGCCTGTGGATTGATTAACATCATGCCTTTTACCTGCATGCCGGGGACGATCGTCAATGCCTTGCTGAAACGATTCCGAGAGGACCACCGGAATATCCCCTTTTTGAATCTCTCCTATGACGGTCAGGAACAAACCAATACCCGTACCCGCCTGGAGGCCTTTATGTATCAGGTGCAGCAGGTCCAGGCCATAAAAGAAAAGGAAGGTGCTAATGCCCCCAGTTAAAAAGCTTCTGATCAATGCCGTCGATCCGGAAGAATATCGGATCGCCTTGATCGAAGACGGGATTCTGGAAGAATTTTACATCGAGACTACAGCCAAAGAACAGATCCGAGGCAACATCTATAAGGGCGTAGTGGCCCATATCGAACCGGCCTTGCAGGCCGCCTTTGTGGATTATGGGATGGGGAAAAACGGCTTTCTTCAGGCCGACGAGATTCATCCCGAGTATCACGCTCAACCGCAGGAAACTCCTGATGGGCAACCACCCAAACGTCTGCCGATCCAAAAAATCATTCACCGGGGACAGGAGATCCTGGTTCAGGTCACCAAGGAAGAGACGGGAACCAAAGGGGTGGCCTTGACCACCTATATCTCCCTGCCGGGACGTTATCTGGTATTGACCCCGGGACAACCCGGAATAGGGGTATCCCGTAAGATAGAAGATGAAGCTGAAAGGGACCGATTAAAAACCATCCTGACCCAATTAAAGGCCCCTGAAGAAATCGGCACCATTGTCCGGACAGCCGGGGCCGGTAAGAAAAAACAGGAGATGGCCAAAAATCTGGAATCCCTGGTAAGACTGTGGGAAGAGATTCGAACCCGGGCCATGGAACAACCCGCGCCCTCCCTGGTCTACAAGGAAATGGACCTGGCCATCCGGACCATCCGGGATCTTTTTACCTCGGACATCGAGGAAATACTGATCGACAACAAAGACATCTACAAACAGGTCCGGGATTTTTTAGGGATCATAGCCCCAAGGCAGCGCAATGATGTTAAACTGTATAAAGAGACCCGGCCCATCTTTTCCAAACATCAGGTTGAAAATCAGATAGAAACGATCTTTCAAAACCGGGTTAAATTAAAATCAGGCGGACATATCGTCATTGACAGCACCGAGGCCCTGGTGGCGGTGGATGTCAATTCCGGACGTTCGGTTAAGGAACGGCAGATCGAAGAAACGGCCTTTAAGACCAACCTGGAAGCCGCCGAAGAGATCGCCCGGCAATTGCGGCTCAGAGATCTGGGGGGGTTAATCGTTATTGATTTTATTGATATGAAGGGGATTAAAAATCAAAATGAAGTGGTCAAGGTCTTAAAAACCCATTTAAAAAGGGATAAGGCCCGGACCACGGTCTCCAGGATTTCAAAATTCGGGCTCCTTGAACTTTCCCGTCAGCGGATCCGACCGCCGATTCAGTTCGGCACCTATTATACCTGCCCAACCTGTCAAGGAAAAGGACAGGTCCGTTCTGTTGAAACCCTGGCCCTCATGTATTTGCGAAAGATCTGGCTGGGCATTTCCAAAGGGACCATTGCGGCCGTCAAAGGGGTCCTTCCTCTGGAAGTAGCCAATTACCTGTTGAACCGGAAACGGGAGGAACTGGCCCGGTTGGAAGAGCGCCATCGGGTATCCATTTTTCTGGAAGGCCAGCCTATGATTCAACCGGAAGAAGGCAAACTGGAGTTTGTTAAAAAGGAAGGTAAAGAATCCGTGAGACATGAGGCACGAGGCGGGAGGCGCGAGGAAGAAGGAGAGGAGCAAGAAGAGCAAGGCCTGGGGGATGTAGAGGGATGAGCCACGAGGCACCTCCTATCATCGACATCCATACCCATATCTTCCCCCCGGAAATCTGTAAAGACCGGGAGCGCTATTTTCCTGGGGAACCGGCCTTTGAGTTGCTCTACCGGGACCAGAAAAAGTCGCCTTTGTCGACCGCCGAAGGTCTTGTTGCTGCCATGGACCGGGATGGAATCCGGGGCTCGGTCACTTTCGGGTTTCCCTGGAAACAGGCCGAATTGATACACCGATCCAACGACTACGTCCTTCAGGCCATGACCCGCTACCCGGACCGTTTGCTGGGGTTCGCCTGTCTGAATCCTGAACTTCCCGGGGCGATAGAAGAAGGAGAACACTGGTTAAATGCCGGAATGAAGGGTCTCGGGGAGATCGCCCTGTATACCGGCTTATCCGCCCGATCCTGGTTGGAATCCATGAAACCATTGGCGGAATTGGCGGGCAGGTGGCAAGTCCCTCTCCTGCTCCATACCAATGAACCGGTGGGCCACCCATATCCCGGTAAAGAACGCCTTCCCTTCTGGGACCTCTATGATCTGATCAAGGCCTTTCCCGATATCCTTTTTATCTTGGCCCATTGGGGGGGAGGGTTGTGGTGGTATCAATTGATGAAGCGGGAGGTCAGGGAGGTGCTCGGCCATACCTATTTTGATACGGCCGCTTCTCCTTTCCTGTACCGGCCGGAAATCTACGACCATGCCGTCCAGATTATGGGTCTGGAAAAGATCCTTTACGGCAGCGATTATCCTCTCTTGTCGCTCAATCGGTATTTAAAGGAATTGGATCAGGCCGGTTTAACTAAAGAACAGCAGGAAGCGATCCTGGGCGGGAATAGTCAAAGGGTATTGGGATGGCCGGCCATCTGAATCGACAAAGGGACCATTCCGTCAGTCATCCGACAGGGCCGCTTTTTCTTCCTCTATAAACTGCTTTAATTCCTCTTCCTCCATCAATGGTTGGGCCCGTTTTCGGTCCATCTTCCGGTTCAGGCGGTAAACGGCATCATTGAGGTCTTCGAAGTACAGGTAAAGATCGGAGTCCCTTTCTTCAGTCCTCAGCCACTGGATATAAGGGACCAGGAAGCTGAAGTATCCCAGAATCGGGGTTCCAAAAGACTGCCAGACCTCATTTTTGAGAAGGATCTTTTGCTGGACCAATAATCCGATGCGGTCAAAAAAATTAAGGAGTTCCATGGAACCGGACTGGAGGGCCTTCATGTCGGTCCGTTCCATGGATACCAGCCGTTGCCGCCACTTGCGCATTTCAGCGGACTGGTAATAGAATTCCAGATGACCCAATTCCAAAACAGCCAGGATCCTTTTGATGCCTTTAAAACGTCTGAGGAGAATCCAGAAAAAAATAAAAAGAACCAAAAATCCCATAAAAAACCCTAATTCAGGAATGATCAACGCATCCAGAATCGATCTTAAGTCATCCATTTTGAACCCTTTGTAAAAAAATAAAAAATTATGTCACATTATAAAACTATAATAACTTTTCCCGTAGGCCCGGTCAAAAGGAAAATAAAGGAATAACGAATCTTATTTTATTCTTGCACCCATTGCCTCCCTATTTTATAATCCCTCGACCTCAAGAACCACATCAAATAAATTTCTATCATAGTGGTGAGCCATGAACAGCACCTCTTCCACAGATGATCCGGTCCCCTCAGGGCAAGACCCCGACCCCAAACAGACGTTTGAACAACAACTTAATGAAATTAGAGAAGAAAATGGGGTTCTGTCGGACCTCTATGAGGAGGCGATTGCCCGGGTCAACTCTTTGACCATGGAGGCGGAGATCGCCCATCTGGAATTCGAACAGGTATTTAACTCGGTCGCTGATGCCACCTGGGTCCTTAACAACGAATATTGCGTTCTCCGTATCAATAAGGCTTTTTTGAGCCTTCTCGGTCTTACGGGTAAGGAGACTGTGGTTGCTAAAAAAAAGTGTCATGAATTATTGCCTTCCGAGACCTGCCAAACCCCTAATTGCCCCATGAAACAGATCCGAAAGAGAAGGCAGCGGATTGAGCTGGATGAAGAAAGAACAATCAGCCAGGGCCGTTGCATCCCCTTTTTATTGACCGCCATGCCCTTGTTCGGTTTGACCGGCGAGATAGTCGGCCTGGTGGAACAATTTAAGGATATTACCGAACGAAAACGTTACGAAGTGGCCCTGGAAAAAGCCAATAAGGAATTGGAACAACTGGCCGCCATCGATGGGTTGACGCAAATAGCCAACCGACGCATTTTCGATGAAAGGCTTGAAGAAGAATGGCAGCGGATGAAACGGGAAAGGATGCCACTGTCTTTGATCCTTTGTGACATCGATTTTTTTAAACGCTTTAATGATTATTACGGGCATCAATTGGGAGATGATTGTCTGAAGGCCGTCGCCGCCTGCATCAAAAGTTGTATCCACAGACCTGCTGATTTGGCGGCCCGCTACGGCGGCGAGGAATTCGGCGTTCTCTTACCGAATACCCCTTTTGAGGGGGCCTTTCATCTGGCCGAGACCATTCGCGGGGCGGTTTGCGGGATGCAAAGGGAACATCGGTGTTCGGAAGTGAATGATTCGGTTACCCTCAGCCTCGGGGTGGCCACCATTTTCCCCTCTACGTCAGAGGGCAATCCCGGTCAGCTTGTGAAATCAGCGGATAAAGCCTTATATGCTTCTAAGGAGGCGGGCCGCAATTGTGTAAAAGGCGGGAGTAGCGATAGATAGGCCGGATACCACAAGGTGACCAAATTCGGCCGAGACCTGAAAGGAGGCCACTAAACCCCACAAGGCCAGCCTGAACATCCACCATCCAGCATCCAGTATCCCGGAAATTTAAGCCCCTATCCCTTAACCCGGCCAAAGAGGGATTTATATTTATGGCAGCGGTCGAATTTCAGATAGGGGATTACTTCAGCAGTAGCCGCCTCACCTAAGGGGAGAAATTTCCCCTTGGCTCGGAGGCATTCTTTCCCGCCGTAGAGCAACTCCCCCTTGCAATAGACAATACGGCCGCCATCTTTAATCAGATGGCCGATGATCTCAATCTCTTCGGCTACGGGAACGGAAAGCAGATATTTAATGGTCAATTCACCGGTTACATAAAAGGGATGATTCCGGCTGAAGACCGTGGCCGCCCAGCCCATGGTTTCATCCAGGAGCCCGGCCAGGACCCCGCCATGGGCGATATTTTTGTAGCCGTTAAGATGTTGGGGCAGGGTGAGACGGGTCCTGACCGTATCGCCCTCGACAAAAAAACTGGTCCGGGCCCCGCAGGTGTTTTCATCACCGCACAAAAAACAGCCGGTGGAGTGGGGAAGATATTCAGGATTCAGTCTGGTCATAAGAAACCTTTTTTAATATTCTTATCCTATCCATTTTGAGAACCATTGGAGAATCTCTTCGGTGGGTATTAGTACCTTAAAAAAAGAAGAACTTCAAGAGGGCAAATGCCTTCCGATATTTTTCCGCTTGACAATTAATCGGAATAACACCACAATAAATTCATCAAATATCTGATTAATAAGTTAATTAAAATTTTTAAGCCTATCGTGCCCCAAAAGGCAAAGCCCATTAGGAGGAGATTAAAAAGATGAACTACCAGACCATCCGGTTTGAAATAGCCGATTCCGTTGCCCGGATTGCCATGAACATCCCCGAGACCAGAAATGCCCTGGGCCTGGAAATGCGGACGGAATTGATGGAGGCCTTTAACCGCATACGAGAAGAGGATTCGATTAAAGCGGTGATCCTGACTGGTGAAGGGAAGGTTTTTTCTTCCGGTGGGAATATCCGGACCTTTGAAGGGTTAACACCGGTAGCCACCCGTTTACGTCTTAAACAGGGCAAACAGATTATCCAGGCCATGGTGGAACTGGAAAAACCGATCATCGGGGCGGTGGACGGCTATGCCGTCGGGGCCGGAGCCAGCATTGCCCTGGCCTGCGATATCCTGATCGCTTCCGAAGAGGCTAAGTTCGGGATTTCTTTCGTTAAGATCGGTGCCGTCCCCGATTTGGGGGCCTTTTATTTCTGGACCCTCCGGGTCGGGGTGGCCAAAGCCAAAGAACTGATGTGGACCGGAGACCTGATTGATGCCCGGGAAGCCGAACGATTAGGCCTGGTCAACCGGGTAGTTCCGGCCGAAAGGTTGGCGGAAGAGGCCAAAGCCCTGGCCGTCCGCCTGGCCCAGGGGCCGAGCCAATCTTATGCCATGATCAAGGCGGCCTTAAACCTCTGGCCAGCCAGCTTGAACACAATGCTCGAGATGGAATCCACTATGCAGGCGGTGGCCTTCAGCAGCCGGGATTTCGAAGAAGGCCGGAAAGCCTTTTTGGAAAAAAGAAAACCCGTCTTTAAAGGACAATGAAACGATTGCCTGAGAAAAAAAGATCGAGGAATTTCCGATGGCCAAAGGAAAAGGGATGAGTTCAAAAGCCGACAACCAGCAGAAGGGGCACTCCATAAAGACAGATACCCATCCGGAAGAATCGCCGGTCGATCTGGCGTTCAAAAAAATCAAAGAAATGATGTATCATCACGAGATTGTTCCGGGTCAAAAGCTTCTCTATCAGGAGTTGGCCAAAAAGCTCAACATGAGCATCACCCCTATTATTCAGGCCCTCAACCGGCTGCAACTGTTGAATATCGTTTATACGGAGCGGAACAAAGGCTATTATGTAGGAGAGACCGATCCGGTGGAGGCCGAAGAACTGTTTATCGCCCGGGAGGCCCTGGAAACCTTCCTGGTGCCGACGATCATAGAAAAAATAACAGACCGGAAACTCGAATCCATCGAAAAGGCCATGACGGAACATGTCAAGGCGGTATCCGTACCCCAATACCGACGTTCATTGATGATAATTGATACCAACTTTCATCTGGAAATCATCAAATCAGCCGAAAATAAAGTGGTCCATAATTTATGCAAATTTATCTTGGAACGGGTTTATTTAAAATACCGCCCCGAATATTTGCAGGAAAAACGGATGGAACAAGCCGCTAAAGAGCATCGAATGCTCTTTGAGGCTTTAAAGAACCGGGATGTCAATAAAACCAGACGGCTGATCAGAAATCATATCCGGGCCGGCCGGGAACATATCGTCGGCAGCCTCTGGGAGGAAAGAAACCTCAGGAGTTAGATAGTATCCATCCGGAGCGTTTTTTCTTTGACACCGGAAGTCTTAAAACTTAATATGCCTGAGGAGTTACTCGTTACTCGTTACTCGTTACGAGATACGAGTTGTACTTTGTAAAAATATCAATAAAAATCAAGGAGACCTGCCGATGCTATCCGTAATTGCCAAGATCCCGGTTAAAGAAGAAAAACTGAATGAAGCCATCGAAGCCTTCAAACAACTGATGCAGGAAGTGGCCAAAGAGGAAGGGACCCTTTCCTATTCCCTGAATGTTTCCAAAACCGAACCCAATACCCTGGTCGTCCTGGAGCGTTACAAGGACAAGGAGGCCCTGGCGGCCCATTCCGCCACCCCGCATTTTTTGGCCTTTGCCGGTAAAGGCGCGGAACTCTTCGCCGGGAAACCGGAAATCATTGTTATGAATGAGCTGGCCGCCGTCTAACAGGCCTCTGGTTTTTGATTGAGGGGCTTGAAATGTTAAACCCATTATCTGAAACCCAACTTGAGGGGCGTTGAACCGGGCCATGGACAAATTTGAAGGCCTCATCAGCGCCGCCTTGAGCCTGGGTGTTTCCGATATCCACATCACCGGTGGCCAGTCGGTCGTATACCGCATCAACGGCCATTTAAGATTTCAACCGAATCTTAAATGGCATCATGAGGAAGTAGACCTCTTAGTTGAAACCCTCCTGACTCCCGGCCAATTATCCCAGTTGAGACAACGGTATTCCCTGGATTTGGCCATAAGTTTTCTCCAGGCCCGGTTGAGGATCAATATTTTCAATACCACCCGGGGCTTGAGCCTGGCCATTCGGATTTTGCCCGGCATCGTCCCCACCATCGAGCAGTTGAACCTTCACCCGTCCCTCAGGGAAATCAGTAAACTCAAATCCGGCCTGATATTAATCTGCGGTCCTACCGGCGTGGGAAAAACCACGACTATCGCCGCCATTATCAATGAAATCAACCGGAATCAGGCCCAACACATCATCACCCTCGAAGACCCCATTGAGTACCGGCTGACCTCCCAAAAATCGTTTATTGAACAACGGGAATTGGGGACCCATATGCCTACTTTCGAGCAGGGGCTCCTGGATGTCTTAAGAGAAGATCCGGATGTGATTGTGGTGGGGGAAATCAGGGACCCTGAAACCATCAAGCTGACCCTTAATATTGCCGAATCGGGCCACTTGATTATCGTGACCCTGCATGCCAGCAACGCCGAGGAGACCCTTCACCGTATCTTAAACGCCTTTCCCATGGAAGCGCAGGATGATATCCGCAACCGCCTGGCCTCCACCCTGACCTGGCTGGTAGTTCAGGAACTGATTTACCTGGATAAATTCGGTTTTCGTGTTCCACTCCTTTCGATCCTTCGCGGGAATCAAGCCTTGAAAGGTACGATTCGGGAAAATAAACTGCACCAGATCGAAAACATCATGCAACTCGGGAAAAATGAAGGCATGTTTACCGTTGACCGGTATTTAAACGAATACCTGATGCATCAAAAGAGTTTAATCCCCCCGGTAAAAATCTTTCAGCCTTCCCTGGAGAGCCCGGAAGAAATTGTTTATCACTCACCGGTCATGAATGCCTTGAAAGAGCCTTCCAATCGGTATACAACGGATAAAAAACGGCCATCCGAATCTCCCCTCCCGGCCTCTGTCGGGGAAGAACCTTCCACGTTCAGCCATGACGGCAAAACCCTGAAGGATTTTATCGAGGAATTGGATAAAAAATATAAATAAAATGCTGACCAACGATCAACTCCAAAAATATGCCGAGGTCCTTTTCTGGGGCTTGGAAACCGCTCGAAAGAACCGGTTTAAAAAGAACGATATCATCCTCATTCAGTATGATCCCCCGGCCGTTAAACTGGCGGAAAGGCTCTATGCCGGGATTCTTGACCGGGGGATGCATCCGGTCCAGCGCATGGCTTTGACCTCCGGGATGGAATCGGATTTTTATAAAAAATCAAATCCGGGACAACTGGGCTTTATCCCGCCGGGCGAGAAGGATTTTTACGGCAACATCAATGGCAGGTTTTTTTTAAGGGCCCCCGAATCACTGACTCACCTGAAAGACATTGATCCGGTCCGGATAGGAAAGGTCCTGGTTTCCAGAAAACCGTTGAGAGACCTCCTTGACCAGCGTGAGGAGAAGGGGGCCTATAGCTGGACCCTCTGCACCTTCCCAACCGGGGAACTGGCCGGACAGGCCCAAACGACTATTAAAAAATACACCGACCAGATTGTAACGGCCTGTTTTCTCGACCACCAGGATCCTGTCCGCCAATGGAATGAAATATATAAAAACGTAAGCAGCCTGAAAAAATGGCTCAACAGCCTAAAGATAGCCTGTCTCCATATCGAATCAACCCATGTGGATTTAAAGATAAAGACCGGGGAGAGAAGAGTCTGGAAGGGGATCTCCGGCCATAATATTCCAAGTTTTGAGCTATTTTTTTCACCGGATTGGCGGGGGACCGAGGGGCGCTATTATGCCAATCTGCCTTCGTTCCGGAGCGGCAATTATGTTGAGGGAATGGGCCTTTCCTTTGAAAAAGGCTCGGTGGTCAGCGTTGAGGCCGAGACCGGCAAGGCCTTCGCCCAAAAGCAGATCGCCATGGATAAAGGGGCTTCCAGAGTCGGGGAATTCTCCCTGACGGATAAGCGTTTTTCACGGATCAACCGGTTTATGGCCGACACCCTTTTTGATGAAAATTTTGGCGGAAATCAGGGGAATTGCCATGTCGCCCTCGGGGCTTCCTATACCGATACCTATGATGGGAATCCGGCAGAAATGACTAAAGAATTAAAAAAGAAGTTGGGATTTAACGATTCGGCCCTCCACTGGGACCTGGTCAATACGGAAAAAAAGATCGTAACGGCCCATCTGCCAACCGGGAAGAAAATGGTTATTTATGAGGACGGGATGTTTAAATATTAAAGGACGTCAGAAGTAAAACCTTGGATACCCCTTTTATTGCCGCCGAAAAATTCAACCCTCCGGGAAAAATCACCACTATTAAAACTTATGGGAATGGCAATGTCCATGACACCTTCCTGGTGACCCTGGATTCCAGAACGGAAGAATATTTTATTCTGCAACGCCTCAACCCCCGGGTTTTTCGTCAGCCGGAACTGGTTATGCAGAACATCCGGACCTTGACCGAACATGTACGCCGTCGTCTGCAAGACGTCCCTTTAAATGCCGGCCGCCGTTGGGAGATACCACGCCCCCTGTTGACGGAAGAGGGCCGGGACCTTTGGATCGACCCCCAGAGATCGTTCTGGCGGGCCCGCAGCTTTATCAACAACGCCCGGTCCTACGATACCCTCCGACATGCCGGGCATGCCCGGGAAGTCGGCTTTGCCCTGGCCCTGTTCCATAACCTCATTAACGACCTGCCCATCGGCCAACTGGCCGATACGCTGGAAGGATTCCATATAACACCCCGCTACCTTCAACACTTTGACCGGGTCCTGACCGTAACCAGCCTGAAAAAATCCCCTGAAATAAATTATGGCTTACGGTCCATAAACCGGCGAAGGACCTGGGCAGATGTCCTCGAAAAGGCCAGGGATCAGGGCAGGCTCCATCTGCGGCCGATCCATGGTGACCCCAAGGTCAACAATGTCCTGATAGACCCCTCGACCCAACAGGCCGTCAGCCTGGTTGATCTGGACACCGTCAAGCCCGGACTGATTCATTATGATATCGGTGATTGCCTGCGTTCAGGCTGTAATCCGCTCGGGGAAGAAACCGGTCAATGGGAGTCGGTTCGTTTCGAACTGGAATATTGCCGGGCCATGCTGCAGGGCTATCTGCCCATGGCTCGGGCCTTTCTTCTGGAGAACGACTACGCGTTTCTTTTTGAGGCCGTTCGTTTAATCGCCTTTGAACTGGGACTCCGGTTCTTCACCGATTATCTGGAAGGCAATGTCTACTTCAAAGCCGCCTCTGAGGAACATAATCTTATCCGGGCACTGGTCCAATTTAAGCTTACCGAGAGTATCGAGGACCAATCATCGGATATTCAGGCCCTCATTAAGGACCTGAGGTGAAGGCCCGGACCTTTACCCTGCAACCGTTTCCCGAAACCGGTCCCCTGCCCTTTTTAGCAATTTCGGGGACCATCGCCCGTCAGGCCGATACCCTGATTCGCTGGAGATGTCTCCTTCTGATAGCAACGGAGGGGCATTTCGTTCTTAATGATACAGGCCGCACATCTGTTGCACGAAACGCAGGCCACGGCCTCCGCCTTCCCTTCTCTGAATTTCTTAACGAGAGAGGGCTCTTTGATAAAGGGACGGCTCATGGATATACCATCCGCATATTTATTCTCCAGGATCTCTTCCATTTTAGCCTTGGTCCGCAGCCCACCGACCAAAAATAACGGAATTCCGTTAAGCACCGGCCGGATCAACTTAGCCGCCTCCTGGTTGAAAGCTTCTTCAAAATTATATTTCCCGATCCATTTCTTGACCATGAAGCGGCCCAAGGGCTTTTTCCACCAAGGGAAAGATCGCAAAAAATCCTCCACCGGGATTCCCCCCCGTACCGAGTTCATGGGAGAAAAGGCGGCTGTCCCGCAACTGATCTCCAGGCCGTCTATTCCTGACTCAACCAGCCATCGGGCGTATTGGACGGCCAAAGAAGGGGTAATCCCCGGCCGTGGCGTGTAATCGTGGGCATTGAGTTTTACCAGAAGGGCCCGGCCGTCGGCCAGGACTTTCTTGACCGCGAGCAGGATCTCCTTCAGAAAGCGGAACCGATTTTCATCGGAGCCTCCCCATTTGTCTTCCCGGCGGTTAAAAAACGGAGAGAGGAACTCGTTAATCAGATAACCGTGGGCGGCGTGAAGCTGGACCCCATCCGCCCCGGCTTCAACGGCCCGCGCGGCGGCTTGCCCAAAGGCCTGGATGGCTTCCCGGATGTCCTCTTCCCGCATAACCTTGGGCCTGACAAAATCCAGGGGATCGGTCCTGATAGCGGAAGGTCCCACGGCGGGATGGCCGGTGACGGATTTGTGGGATTGGAGGCCGCCATGGCCCAACTGGAAAACAATCTTCCCGCCTTCATGATGTACGGCCTCAACCAGCTTGCGCAGTCCGGGGACCAGTTCGTCGCGGTCTATGCCGGTTTGATGCCAATGGCCTCGGCCCAGAGGATGCACATACATGTGACCCGGAATAGTCAAACCGACCTCCCCTTGAGCCAGATTCCGGTAGCGGTTGATCAACCCATCGGTGACCTCGCCATTGGTTCCGGAAAGACATTCGTAAGTCGCCGACTGGATGAATCGGTTTTTAATCTCCAACCCCCCCATTTTGATCGGTGTAAATAGAATTGACATAGGGCTGAACCTCCAAAAATTTAAATCGAGAAGATCAGTTTGCCATAGGGTTTCCCATTTTACGGCTGTCGGGTCCCCCGGCCTGGCGCTGCCTTGTTCGACCGGTCTCTTCCAAATTTCATAATCGCGTTAAAATTCTAAATATTTCTTTTAGAATGTCAATAAGTTTAATTGGCTTGCCCCCCTCACTTTTCGATAACGTACCCGAAAGTTTCTCCCTTTGGTCAGGATCGGCTTTTTTGGAGCCGGAGATGTGTTTTCTCTGTTTTTTCTCTTGACAGGATGACTTCCGAAGAATAAATTCGATGTTTATGAAAATATCGAAAAATAGATATAGAGGGAAAAGGCCCAGGCATGGCAAAAAATAACTGCATACGAATTAAAAAAGAGCAACTAACGGCCATGGTCAATGAACACCAGAGGTGGTTGGAGACGGAAGGCCGGGAAGGGGAAAGGGCGGAATTGCAAGGGGTTGATCTGTCCAATTATAATCTGCAGCAGGTCAATCTGGAAAGAGCCGACCTCCAAGGGGCGAATCTGCGAGGCGCCAATCTCCGAATGTCCAATTTTAAGGGGGCGGACCTCCGAAAGGCTGATCTCCATCTGGCAAACCTTCAATGGGCTATTTTCCTGAGCGCCGATTTGGAAAAGGCCAATCTTCGACGGGCTAATCTTCATTTTGCCAACTTTGCCAAGGCCAACCTCGACCAGGCCGATCTGGAAAATGCCTTTTTACATAATGCCTTTTTCTCTGAAGCCCGGTTGAAGGAGGCGAATCTCACCAACGCCAGCTCCAGATTTAACGAATTTTATCTGGCCGACATGAGACAGGCCATTTTAAAGAGAGCAACAATTACCGAATCTAATATGAAGGAGGTTATTCTCAGCGGAGCTGACCTTTCCGGCACGGAAATAATCCGCTCAGACTTTCAAAGGGCCGACCTGAGAAAGGCGGTAATTTGCCAGGCTTGGATCTTTAAGACGAATTTTAATTGGGCCGATTTCAGAGGCGCCGACTTGAAAGGTTCAAAAATTGAAAAAAGCAATTTCAGAAAGGCCATATTGCAAGATGCAAACCGGGCTGATGTCCAGATCCTGGATTCTGATTTCCAAGAGTCTGACTTTGAAAACTTAAACTCTCATGGACAGGGGTAAAACGGATGGAGACCAAGTATGCGGGTTTAGTAAAAAAGGGGTTAGAATTGGGCGCTCAGGAGGCAAAAACCTTGAGCGCCGCCAAGATTATTTTTGATTCCCGGGCCTTCCTTAAATGCCGTTTCGGGTGCAATCGCTGGGGGAAATATTGGACCTGTCCCCCTCATACCAATTTTTCTCCTCAAATGTTCAGGGAAGCCTTTTCAAATTATCAGGAGGCGATCTTCATTAAAACGGTGGATCCCAAGATGGGACAGGAAATCGCCGTCGCCTTGGAGAAAGAAGCCATGCTTTCTTATGGATGCCAATTTGCCTTTGCCATGGCCATGTGTGTTCAATGCGAAACCTGCGCCTTTCCCGAACCCTGCCGATACCCCCATCTGGCCCGTCCCTCCATGGACGGATTCGGTGTAGATATCGGAAAAACCTTGGAACCATTGGGGTTCAAAGTGGAATTTGACAAAAATGGAGAATTCCTTCCGGCCTGGTACAGCATGGTCTTACTGGAGTAAATGCTTCTAATCGTAGCCTTGGTGTCATGGAAAAACTAACAGCCGAAGGCGTCGGGCACGGATCCGTTGCTGATCAACTGGGTGGACAGTTTTCTTAAAACGATCCAAGGCAGCGGGGAACTGAAAAAACTGGCGGACCATTGGATTAAAAACGAGATCGGGGGAGAAAGATCTACCGGAGAAGTGTATAAATTTTAACCGCCGCTATCAACCTTTCTTATTTTTCCGGTTACCATTTGACAGTATTGTTTGATCTCGTGGAGTTGTAAAAGCCGTTCTTTTCAATCAGGCCCCGGCCGCCCCTCTTCTTGTTCAGGCTTCAACCTTTCCGGGGTTTGGGTCCTTCCGCCGGTGGACCGGCAAACACCTGGGCGATCGACATCCATTTTTCCGCAACGGATCCTCGGACGGCCAGATGGGTATCTTGGTAGTGCCTTCGCTGCGTCACCACTAAGCAAAAATCTTCCGCCTCTCCGCTGATCTGCTCCCCGGATTCTTCCGGCCCCCAGGTCCATAATTTTCCGCTCGGACTGGTTAATTCCACCCGGACTTGAGCATTGGGGACTTCCATTCCACGGCAGGAAAAGCTCCACCCAAAGGTGACGTTTCCCAGGTGGGCAATATGCTTGAGTCGGTCGGTGGCCGGACGTTTAATCCCCAAAGCGTCGACGACATCTTGTCCGTGCGCCCAATTTTCCATGATTCTGGCGGTGGCCGATGATCTGGCACTCATGGGTAAATGCCAGGGCAGTCGGGCTTTGGGGTCGAGCACCTCATAGGCGGCGATCATGCCTTTTCTTTCAGTACGCCACCAGGTCAGGAGTTCCGAATTGCTTTTGTTAAGCCCCGGCTCCCGTGTATAACGAAATAAATCTTCAAGGTGCAGGGCGATTTTGTTCATCTCTTCATCAAAGGCCGCTTTATCGGAAGCCGAAAGCCTGGCCAGCTTGTCGAAATAAGCGACATGGGCGATTTCGTCCTTAACGGTCCAATCATAAAACGGTGTTTTTTGGTTCCAATCCGCATCGCTGATTTGGGAAACGATAGCATCAAGCGCTTGCCCTTCGGCGGCCAGGTCCTGACATAATTCCTTCATGGGGTTGCTCCTTTTCTATTTCTATTGCTTTTTAATATCTAAGGTATAACGCCAGGCGTAAAGCAATTCAAGGAAAAAAATTCCAGACCTCCGGCACATTCATAGCCTTCATCCGGGTAATCTCATCCGCCTCGGTCGGGATGGAAAACCCGTTTTACTTGCAGGAAATCCCGGTAGACGCTCCTTTTTGTAACCGGCGCGAGGAAATCCGGGAACTGACTTCTTTCTCCAGGGCGAAGGCCCCGGCCTCTGGGGCTTGGTCGACCCTTCAGTAATGAGACAATTCGAGCATCGGCATTCCGGTATGAATTGTACTTTATTCCGATGGCGTCGTACCGAGTCAAGGCAGTCACCTTACAGATGGAATAGAGATTCCCGGCTTTCTTCCCAACAAAGACATGGGCATACCAAATGTTATAGTAACAAGTCCAATAGTTCGCACACCTCCCTCACCAGGCCCGGACAGACTTTGCTGACCAACTGGTCTTCCCTGGCCTTTTGCCTCCCCTCCTCCGTGCTCAAGTCGGCTCCTAAAAGCTCTTTACAAAGGGTGGTTCCATGGCGCGCCTCGAAACGCTGAAAGAGCTCCCTCACCTTACCATACGATAATTCCCGGGCTTCGGCCTCCACCGGGTGGTCTTTGGCCAGTCCCAGGACCATCACCGCCCCGGTCAGGGCGCCGCAGGTTAAGGCCAGACGCCCCATACCCCCGCCGAAAGGGCGTCCCAATTGTTTGGCCTTCTCGGGATCGATTCCGTATGAGGAACCGTAGACGGTGAGTATGGCCTGCGAACAATTCAACCCCTGTTTAGACAACTCCTCTGCTTTTTCCATCCGATTCATGAATCTGCCTCCTTTGATCTCTATTGTCAGGCAGGATGCCTGACCTATTTTAACTGCCTCCCTTGATCCCTTTACATTGACTTTCATCTTTAATCGGTCTATACGATAATGAATATTTTGATATCAAGTCAAACGATTTTTTTCGATCAAGACCATCGAAATCTTCGATCAATTTTTTCGGCCTGGAAAAGGAGTCCATGGAAATCCGCCAACTGAGGACCTTCAAAAGCGTGGCCGATCTGCTCAGCTTTCACAAAACGGCCAGGAATCTGAACTACGCCCAATCCAGCGTTTCCGCGCAAATTCAGGCCCTCGAAGAGGAACTGGAAGTCCGGTTATTTGACCGGCTGGGAAAACGCATCCTGCTGACCGAGGCCGGGGAAAGGCTCCTGCAGTATGCCCATAAGGTCCTGGATCTCACCGATGAAATCCGGACCGAACTCACCCAGACCCAAGAGCCCAAAGGCTCGCTGACTATTCGCATTCCCGAAAGTTTAGGGGTCCATCGGCTGCCGCCGGTCATCGGGGAATTTCATCGGCGCTACCCCCGGGTGATGCTTAATTTTACCCTTTGCACCCAGGAGGAACTCCAGAAAGACTTGCGCAAGGGCATCACCGACCTGGCCTTTCTTTATGCCGATTCCATTCAGGCAGCCGATCTCGGATTCGAGGTCCTTGGGTTCGAATCCCTGGTCCTGGTGGCCTCTCCGAAACACCCCCTGGCCGGCAAAAAGATCGTCCGGACGAAAGACCTGGAAGGGGAAACGCTGCTCTTTTCCCGGGTGGATTGCAGTTATCGAAAATTATGGGAAAGGATCCTGGCCGAAAAAGGGGTC
>JACRBX010000104.1 GCA_016219225.1 Deltaproteobacteria bacterium | reverse complement strand
CCACTATTCCCACGATCTCTTTCTGGAATGTTTTTAATACTTCCAGAATCACTTGAGGAATATTGGGAAGCTTTTTCTTGAATATCTTCTTCCCTTGCTTATCAATGATCCCCAAATAATTGTTGTTGCCATGTAGATCCGTCCCTGCGTATAATTTCCTCATAAGGCGCCTCCATAGGGTTTGATTTGTACTCTTCCCTATTTTACCAGGAATGCTCTTCTCTTGGTATAAACGAGGTGCCTTTTATATGATTATCAGGTCTGCTCTTGACTCTTATTTGTTTCACTTATTTGTTCCATTAGGTAATAAGAGTCAAGAGCAGACCTGCCCCCTTTGACTGGCGTGGTCCGACCCAGATCAACAGATCAAACAGATCAAAGATCAGACAGCGTGTGCTCTGTAAGAAAAAAAATGCTCCTTCTTGCAGCCGAGGATGTTTTTTCTCTTGACAGAGGCCTTTTAATGGGTGACCCCAATCGCCCTGGACCTTGAGGCCATTTCTCTGGATCATTTATTCATCGTCAAATATAAATTTTACTGATATTACTGAATCTTGGCCCGTTTCGTCAAATTTAACAATAACAATTCCTTCATTTTGTTGCGTTTCAGTCTTTTCCACTTTTAATTCAATATCATCTTCTTCAAAAATTAATCCAGAAAATACTGCAATTATTTTCTTATAAAATATCAGAAATGTGATGAATAAATAGAGAGGGATCTCAAAAGAAAATAAATTTGATAGCCCAACTCGAAGCAATATATCTTCCATCTTTTGATCATATAAAAAAGGAATATGCTTTATTATAACAGGGCTAATCGCGAATAAAAATAATATAATGGCGACAGTTATTCTAATAATAAATTTTCTTGATACTTTTCTATACATACCAATCATAATATCTTTTTTGCAGTCAATCTTAGCATCCTTATCGACTATATATTTAATCGATATTTTTCTCTCTTTTGTTTTATCTTTTTTAATGAATATTAAATCTTTTTTGATACTCGTCGAAAATATTTTAATGCCTTCAGCAAAGTACATTTTTAAGTAAATTGCTTTATTGTAAGGTGGCATAATTATACCATTTTGAATATACTTTTCTTGTCCAGGGTGCATCTTAATCGGAACATTTAAAGTTAGTTCTTTACTCATTTTTATTACCTTTTATATTCGTAAAATATTTCATCTCTTTCTGGAAAAGGGTAAACTATTCCATTATCACTTATTTTTTTTAATTTAAGAGAATCTGCTAAAATTTCATGTAATCCATATTTTAGATGTTTAGCAAAACCTAAACGACCCCTCATTAGGTATTCAAAGTCAGTAATAAAATAAAGACAAGGTTTGCCATTTTTATCTTTAAATCTATGTTCATCTTTAACAACCCCAATCAATCCACTCCTAAATAATGTTTCTATAAATTGATCTTCATCAATATTTTTAAAATACTTTTTACTCAGCCGGTCATGAATTCTTTTTGAAAAATCATGAAGATCTGAAGCACTCAAAATCGTTTTTTCATCTTCAAACATAGCCCTTACGGTAGAAGATAAACTGATATCATCTTCTTTGGAAAATATTGATAAAGCATCATTTAATGACCTAATCATACAATCGTCATTGTGAATCGAATTTTTAACTTCCTCTTCCCCCATGACTGGAGGCTCTTTCTTTTCAAGTTGCTTTTCTGAAATATGTTTAAAGGATTCCATAATGGCATAATTCATCAAGTTAATTAATTGCCTTGGTTTTTTCTGTGTGTGTCGAATTACATACGCCATTCCTTCTTCGTAGAAATCCTTTGCATTTTTAATTTCATGCGGTATTAATTTATACCAGAATTTTTCTCTGACATTGTTTCTATCTATATCACCTTTTACGATTGCGCATTTTATATTATTATTGCTAAAAAAAGTGTGAAACCTTTTAGCTAATAACAAGAGAAGATCCTTATATGTCCACCTTAAGAAAACTGTTTTTTGATAATATTTGGCTGGATTGTCATAAGTCAGATCGTCATAAATTTCAGATGGAATGACACATTTAATAATTAAATTTTCAAATTCTTGATCTTGTAAATTCTTAACAGCTTCCACCATTCCCTTTAACGAACTTAAATAATAAATATTAGTTGAAAAGCATTTTTCGATATTGTCGATAAGGATCGTACATTTTCTTAATTTGAGGAGACTTAGAAAAGCTTTCTTGGCGGTCAAAAAATCTTGTCCCGTCAATCTTTCTTGGATGCTAAGCTCAAGGTTTGTTGCCGGGGCGTCGGATTTTAAAGACTTCTTTATTGCTTTATTAACAAGATTAATGCCGAAATAGGAAATTGTATCGTTCATGAAATTAACAACTGAATTAAATTCTTTTATCTTGACTGAATTCAATTCAATTAATTTTGGAATATCAATGTTAACTTCACCAGAAGATAAATAATTTTGAATTGCCTTCACCTCATTATTTTCAGCTCCATTATAATAAATCACCATTGAAAACATTCCGGATAAATAAATTAAATATTTCCAAAAACCAAGAAAGAAAGTCTGAACATTTAATGTGGTTGAAACGTTTCCCTTATTTGTATTATTAAAATCCTCCACCATTATGCTTGTAAAATGACAGTCTCTAAACAAGAAAAAAGGTTCGGAATAATCTTTCGGCACTAGCATGTAAACCAAGGCCGATTTTCCAGATCCTTTTCTTCCACATATAATTGGAGTCGAATGTTTGCTTAATTGTTCAAAAGCATCTATAGGAATAAAATTACTGGGAAGAGTTTTAATTTCAATAGAATCATAGGCATCCAATTCCCCAAATATTGGCACGTTTTTAAATCTTTCATAAACTGTCATATATCACCCCTATTTTGTATGAACATAACGCACCTACGGTGCGGACTATTGATATCCTTGACATAACATTGATCACCACCACAAGGGCATTGGAGGTCACAAATTGTGACCTCCAATTATTTAACTCTTCCAGAGTCAATTCGAACATAAAGTCTTGTGGAAATCTTTTTGGATTTCTTTTAACCGCTTGTTTGAGTGCTTTTGTCTCAACGCCATAAAGAACAGCCAGATCACGATCAAACATGACCTTTTTCCCTCTAATAAGAAGGATTTTGCTTTCAATGATTTCCTGGGGCACTAAATCTTTTTCTTCCATCGGGTTATTTTCTACCATAGCCGGCCTGTTTCTCTTTCAGATGGAACCCGATTTTTCTTTTAGTAATCTTCGGTGGGGCCATGAGCTGCCGGATAGCTTCAAAAACCACATGAAATTGGCCATCATATTTTTTCTCCAGGTCATTCAGCCGCCGGGTCAAATCTTTGTTGGTAGCAATCATCTGGCGAAGTTTGACGAAGGCCCTCATAATTTGAATATTTGCATCTATGGCTCGATCACTGTTCAAAATTCCGGAAAGCATCGCTACCCCTTGCTCGGTAACGGCACGTACTTGTTTGGAGTATTTAATATCGGAGGATATCACAATTTGTGATATCCTCATGATCTCCTCTCTGGTCAATGAAAACATGAAATCTTCCGGAAATCGTTTTATATTTCGTTGAACCGCCTGATTCAAAACCCTTGTCTCAACCTCATAAAGATCAGCAAGATCCCTATCCAGCATGACCTTTTGTCTACGAATCAAAAAAATCTTCTTTTCAATAACTTCGAGCGGGATCAAAGGTTCCATTTGTTTACCTTCGGATATACTTAACAATAGTGAGACAGTTCAGTAAAGCGGTGTAACAGAAAAGGATAAACGTAAAGGGTTAAAAGCACTTTGAATCTATTAAAATCAACTTGCTTTAAAGTGGAACTCTTCGATTTGTAGGATTATTTGTAAGGATAGAATAATAAAATCAACTTTTTAGGGGAAAGTCAATGGAAAAGTTTGGAGAAAGATATTTTTGGCACGGATAACGAGGGTGGCACGGTTTAAGCCAGACTTTTTTACCTGTGGACGCCCCACAGGCGAAAACCCTCCTACCCGGTAGAGGCCGGGGGTGGAGGATAAGGAGAACTTAAATTTTGATTTCCGCTATCTCCTCCAGACAGTTAATAATGCGTGGCATCCGTGCCTGACTGGCACGATCAGGAAGCAAATGTCCCGGAATTGCCTCCCGAAAGCCTTCATCGGCTAATAGCCTTTGAAACGTTCCGGACAAAAAATTTATCAAGTCCTGGGAGGAATTTCTGATTTCAGCCACGATTTCGGGACGGCCATCCAATACGATGATGATATCTTCCAGGTCGTGACTGGCCATATAATCCCCATGGCCACGACCTTTAAAGGCTTCTATTTTAGTTGCCAGAAAGTATGGAGAAGAAACGAGCCGAATCGTCAATCCTTTTTTCAATTCCACCTTAACGGCATTTTTTATGGCCGGCAAATACCAACGGTTGGAGAATCCGAGTATGTCCTCCTGTGTTGGCATTACGTCTACTTTGATGCCCTCGATCAGCCAGCGACAGATTGACGAATCCTCATTCATTCCCTGTTCGAACCCCCTGTTTCGGAGTTCTTTCTCAAGTTTGTAGTATTCCACCATCGAGGTAATTTCAACGATGACATCCACATCCTTCGTAACCCGGACTTCCGGCATTGCAGGATCGGTAATGAAGAGTCCAGCGGCGCAACCACCCAGAAAAACGACTTTCCCTCTAAGGTCACCAAGGCGTTTAGCCACCTGAATGATCATCCGGATATTTCTGTCATTGGTACGGATCATGACGATCCCAGGCGTCGCTTAAGTTCCCGGACGGCGCTCTCCCTTTCGCGGGCTCTCCCATCACGGATTGCATCAACTATGGCCAGTAATTCATAAAGTTTTCTGTCTTTCAAAGCTGCCTTGGGAACGGATTTATAAAGGGGAGAAAATTCGTAACCGCGGGTGTCGCCTTCCGGATCAGGCCATACAGGTGGAGGTTCCATCGGCTGGGAAATCTGTTCTCTAAGAGGCGCGGCGGCATAAGCCGTAGGGACGCCGCGGGTCAGACCGCCACGGTCCGGGGGAAAGGCATATTTGACACCATGGATGAGAAATTCTTCCAACGGCTTTTTAAAAGGGCGTCCTCTTTGGGAATCCATCAACCTGGCTGCGACTGCCCTTTTAATACCGGCATGGACTTCGGAAGTACTCATGAATAGATCAGCGGCCAAGGAGGCATAAGACCAGGGGGCTTCACCCAGGGCGATGATTTTTAAGAGAATTAAAATATCTTGGGGTTTAAGAATCATGGTTGAAGTATATTCGCAATTCGCGAATAGCGCAAGAAATTTCTGATCGTGACTTTGAATACCTACTGCTCAAGCGACCCGCTACCGGCACACTTTAGACGAAGGCTGAGATGATTTTGGCTGTCCGGCGGTAGGTCATCCAAAAAAAATCTTCTCAGAGAACTCTGAGATCTCGAACGAATGAAATGAACGGGCGGCATCGGCCTTAGGAAAAAAGCTTAGGGTAGAATTGGCATAAAGCAGGGCCTCGACTGATCCCGCCGAAGTATTCATGCAGGGATCTCCAATACCGGGGCAAAATGGATCGGGGGGACGGCCGGTAACAGTGCCGTCCCCCCGAGTCGGATCTTTTAATGGATTTCCCGGTCCCGGAAGATTATTATCCCTGTAATTTCCGGCCGATGGTCATGATTTCCGCTTCCTTGGTCCCTTCGTAAAGCTCCAGGATCTTGGCGTCGCGGTACCACTTTTGAACGGGATATTCTTCGATATACCCATAACCGCCATGGAGCTCCACGGCGTTATTGGCACAGAAAACCGCGGTCTGGCCGCTGTAGAATTTAGCCATGGCGGCCAAATAATAATCGGGGCGCCCTTCGTCGATCAGCCAGGCCGCCCGGTAAACCAGACCCCGCAGGGCTTCGATCATGATGGCCATTTCCGTCAACTTCTTCTGGGTGAGCTGGAAGGACCCCAGGGGGGCTCCGAAGACCGTCCTTTCCTTGACATAGCGGATACTCGTCTCCAGACAGGCCTCGCTGAGGCCCAGACCCTGGGCGGCCACCATGACCCGGGTGGTGTCGAAAAAGTGCATCAACTCAATAAAGCCGCGGCCTTCCTTGCCGACCAGATTAGCCTGGGGAACCCGGACGTCTTCGAAGGCGATCTCGGCCGTATCGCTGGAGCGGATCCCCATTTTCCCCTTGATCTTGTTCCGGGTAATGCCGGGGGCATCGGCCGGGACAATGATCAGGCTGAAGCTGTTGTGCTTTTTTTCCTCCGGATTGGTGATGCACTGGGTCACCATGAAATCACAGACCGACCCATTGGTGATGAACATTTTGTTGCCGTTGATCACATAATCCGTTCCATCCTTGACGGCTCGGGTCTTATATCCGGCCACATCGGTACCGGCATTGGGCTCGGTGTAGGCCCCGGCCGAGACCTTCTCGCCGTTACAGACCGGGGGCAGATAGGTCTTCTTCTGCTCTTCCGTTCCATATTGAAGGATGGATTCGCAGCCGAAACTGGCCGCCACGATATTCAGCCCGATGCCCATGTCGATTTTGGAAAACTCTTCCGTGATAATGCAGTTTCCCATCATGCCGGCCCCGGCGCCGCCATATTCTTCCGGAATCCAGGACCCGACCAGCCCGTTCTCCGCCGCCTTCCGGCGGATATCCGGGGTGTACTTCTCCTTCTCGTCGCACTCCTGGGAAGCCGGCTTGAGCTCGGCGACCGCGAATTTATAGGCCATTTCTTTTAACATTTTTTGTTCTTCAGTCAGATCAAAATTCATATTCTATCTCCCTTCCTGCCCATTTATTTCATCAGTTTAATTATTGCCGCACTTAAATATTTGTAACACGTTAATACTATAGCGACACTTTTTCCGTCATTCCCGAATGTCTTCATCGGGAATCCAGATTTTTCAAAAAAATGAGAAAACCAAAGTCCCTGGATTCCGGCTTAAAGCATGCCGGAATGACGGTTAAGGGGGCGCATAGCAAAAAAATACGCTGTAGTATTAGATGCTTGAAAAAAACTAAATTGGTACAAATATTTCTTGATCTCTCGTTGCCTTTCTGCTTTTTCCCATTATCACCTTTTCACTCTATAGTCCAGCCCATACTGAAAATTTGTTTCCTGAGCTCCGGGGTCAGCCAGGGAGCTTGCAGACGGATGGGATCGCCGATATCTTTGAACAGGAAATCCCCCAGGCCGAGAAGGTTTTCCGCCCCGGAGGTATTCAGCAACATTTTGGATTCGATGGACTTGCTGGTTTTAAATCCCAGACGGGCCGGGAGGTTGGCATCCAGGGCCCCTTTGATGACCTGGCGCCCCGGCTGTTGGGTGGCCACAATGAGATGAATCCCGGCGGCCCGGGCCTTGGCCCCCAGGCGAAAAATAAGATCTTCCAGGGCCTCCCTTTCTTTTCGCCCCCGCTGGATCAAATCATAATATTCATCACAGAAACAGACAATACGGGGCATTTTTTTATCCAAGGCCCGATTGTATTCGGTCAGAGAAGGGAACCCTTTTTCCTCCAGCAGATGATATCTTTCATCCATTTCGTTAACCAGGTTGCTTAACACCTCCACCGGGGGAACCCCGCCCGGATGGACCAGGGCCTGCTCGTTGAAGAGAAAAGGGGACCCTTTAAAGTCATTAAAGATATTGCCTTTGGGATCAATCAAAATCAAGCGGAGGGTCTCGGGCCTGTTGGTTTTCAAAAGCCCGGCCAAAGCCGAAAGGAGCCATTCGCTTTTTCCACTGCCGGTCGTCCCGGCCACCAGCAGATGGGCATGTTCCGGTCTGGCCAAGTCGGCAAACTGCAAACGTCCCATAAGATCCACTCCCAGCGGAACCAGACAATTCCCGGCCCGGGGATCCGTTTGGGGTAGCTGGTCCATGATCTCGGAGAAGAAGACCGTCTGCCGGTCCGGCCGTTGCAGGTCGATGACCACCTGCCCCTGATCGAGATAAATCAAGGGGGCAGTCTCCATCCCCAGACGCATTTGCACTTCCTGAGCCAAACGCTGGACCGGAGCCAGTCGCTCCCCTTCCCCCAGAAAAAGATGAAACCGCAAAAAGGACGGGCCGAGAACAGGCTCGGCATCCAGGGTTAACAGCACACCATATTCCTTGAATATTTCAACCAGTTTCTGTCCCAGTTGCCTTTGTTCCCCGGAAATGCCGGTCCCGTCTCCTTGAACCCGGATTTCCCCGGGCCGATCCCGGGGGATGGAACCCACCCCCGCCAGACGGCCGATCAGTTGAACCAGTTCTTTTTCCACCTTGCCTACCTGGTCGGTCTTTACCACACGTTCTATCGGTTCGGGGTTAAAATGAATCACGGCTGATACATCCGGCTGATCCTGGGCCCCGGAAGCCTGATTGGAAAACATGAGATGATAAAGACAGGCCTGAGAAAAATCGGCCAGCTCCGATCCCTTTCCCAGTTTTATTTCCACTACGGCCCACCCCCGGCTGTCCGGTCTCCGGAGGATCAAATCGGCCACGCCGGACAGACGGACCGTATCCATCCATCCTTCCTGAAAAACCTCCCAGACTACCGGGACCTCCGGTCTGAACAGGGCCTCGGCCCTGGGCCCGGTTGAAGAAAAAATGGTCCGAGGCAGGTTACCCCTTTCCCGGGCGGTCCATAAAAGACCGACCAGCCAGTTCGACAGGGCTTGAATGCCCTTCCAGAAATGCAGCACCTTTTCGGTCTCATTATGCAGCCGCGATTGCTCCCGAAACAACCTCGGTCCCACCAATTGACGATAGCTATGTTTTATAAGAAGCCGTTCCCATTCCCGCCTGTCGGCTTCCGCTTCGCTTAAGGCCCCTACCCAATTCAAGCGACGGTCAGGGCCGACCAGATCGCGGAATATTTCATGAAACAATCTCCCGAGCAGAGGGGTGGATGTTCCATGGTTTTCGGTTTCATCGGCACTCGCCTGTCGATAAAGGGCCTCCCTTACCTGCCGGACGTTTAAGGAGACACTCATGCCGGCACCTCCGAATAATCCAAAGAAAAAATATCCGGAACAATCTGGAACAGGAGGGTCGGCGGGCCGTTCAGGAGTCCGACCAGCCCCGGATTCTTTCTGACCCAGGTCCAGAGGGCTGAAGGCGGTTGATCCAATCGAACGGCCGCCTCGTTTAATTTTAATAGGAGACTTTCCTCCAGCAAGGCCAGGAGGGCCTCTCCCGGGAAAACATCTTCCCCTTCGGCGGTCAACTTCTCCATAAAATCCTGCAGAGCCGGGGGTATATTTTCGACCAGCCATTGCTGCAAGGTATTCGGACCAACTGTCAGGCCCCGGTGAGTCAGATCGCCGGCCTTGGCTTCTGAAAGAAGGCCCCGCAGAGCGGCCAGGGCGGCCAGGACTTCCATGGGCGGATGGATCAAGCGGGCGCCCGACTTTTTCAACTCGCCAAGATATTCTTTGACCTTCCGGGCCGTTGGTTTTATGGGCAGTCGCGGGTCACGAATCAGGATCAGTTTTTGAAAACCCCCTTTTTTCAGACCTTCCGAGAGTCGTTTCAGGCGGTAAGCCAGACCGGTCATGTTTTGCTGATTGCAAAGACTGATTTCAATCCGCTTGCCTTTTGAAGGGGAGAAGATCAAATCAATATCCTTGAGGGTCTCGTCCTGATTTTCCCGCCAGGGATCTTTCTGAATGCCCATCAATCCCGACAACCCATGCTGGAGGATCGGGTCGGAATCTTCCGGGCTGTTGGCCGCCGCGGCTTTCTCCAGGGCCTGCTGCCAAAGTTCCTCCAAAAAATCGGAAGTATTGACCGAGGCTTTGACCGGCTTTCCCCGGACCGCCTCAAAAAGCTGGGCACAATAGGCAATGATTTTTCTGGC
Organism: Deltaproteobacteria bacterium; assembly: GCA_016219225.1. NCBI lineage: Bacteria > Pseudomonadati > Myxococcota > Myxococcia > Deltaproteobacteria bacterium. Next base: position 31,874 of record JACRBX010000104.1, on the reverse strand, counting down.
CGTAATGGTAGGGATGGTCTGTTGTCCGAAAAAGGCCTGAAGATCCGATTCATTTAAGGGCCAGAGCCGGGGTCGCCCCGATCGGAGTTCGGCCAATTCGGGAAGGGTATTCAACCTGGCCGAAATCAAGGAAACGGCCTGATCATACTGCAACGGCAGTAAGGTAAACTTACCATATCTGGCCAAACGATCCTGATCCGCCTGGTCGACCGAATCGTATAGAGGATCGACAAAGGAGGATTGGATGCAGGAAATCAACAGGGCATTTCCGGTCCCATCGTGTAAGGCCCGGACCATTTTCCCGAAGGCGAACAACCCGGCTTTCTCCCCGGGACGGTTTTGCAAGGCTTCCACCTGATCAAAGCAGAATACCAGACCGACCTCGGGCCCGAACAGGTTTGCGAGACTGAGGACCACCCGGCGGGCCTTGTCTTCCGGGTCCTCTTCCTCTTCGGTCAAGGCCGGAAGATTGATTTTGGCCAAATCCGTTTCGGTCAACGAATCTCCCCGGAGCCAGGCCCGGGTTTCCCGGCGAAAGGACCCCTGCAAGAGAAGGTTTAGAACACAGAAAAAGTCATGGTCCATCTGGACCTGGGACAACAGGCTTTCCGATTGAAACAGCCGGTCGACCGACCTCCGGATAACCACTTTATCAAACTGCGTTTGTCCCTGATCCCCCGGACGGAGCAGGTCATCGATCAAACATCTTCTCAAATGCCTCCAGATCATCTGAGGCGCTGTCTGGAGGGAAATGGAGACAAAGACCAGGGGTAGTTTTTCCAGATAAGAACGCAGCCTGGCCATTAAATGGGTCTTCCCGCTCCCGGCTTCACCATGGATAATGAGCGAAGTGCTTTGCCGGGCCTTCTGAACAAAATCAACGGCCTGGCAGCAGCGATCGAAGGCCTCGGCATGGATGGTTGGCACATCCACCCCAGCCGGTCTCCAGGGATCGCTGACCACCGAACCCATAAAAGGGTTAAGCATTCTGGTATCAATCAAATTACCTGAATCCTTTCTCATCTGCCTGTTAAAACCGCCCCGACATAATATTGGCCTCTTTGGTCCGCCACCAAATCCTGCCGTTCTTCTTCGGACAAGCCCTGGGGGAAACTGTGCTGATGCAGGATAATCCGGTCTTTTATCGCCAGATCGATGATGGCCCGGTCAAACAATCCCTTTTCAAAATTCAGGGAGCGGCGTAAATTCCGGAGAGATACCAAGGCCCCGGACGGTGCCTGGGGTTCGATTTCCACCATCTTGGAAAGGAGCCTGGACTCGACATCCTTCATCCCCGGCGCTTCTGTGAAGATTTCGGGCCCGGCCGGGATACCCAGTAAAACCATCAGCGCCTGATGAATAGCTTCCCGGGAGACCCCGGCTGGACCAAGTGTTTTATGCACCTGATCCAGTTCTTTCCGTACTTTATTAAGATACGGTTTGGGATCAGGAGGGTGAAGGCCCAATCGGGCTTTAAGGGACCCGAATTTAGGATGGATCAAAAGGATCCCCTGATCCAACAAAGACTGAATTCCCTTCTCAGTGGTTATCTTGGGGATGCCGAATAATGCCTTGTTAAGATTCCTTTTGAGTTCCACTGGAGTCAGGGGTTTTTCAGCCAGGAGCTGGACTGTTTTTTCGGCCATGAACCGGGAGAGCGGCTCTGTCCAGTAACGTTGCCGGCCCTTTCCCTTGGCCGGCCATTCGAAGATCTTTTCCCCGGAAACCAAACCGGTCATCAATTCACCCAGTCGGTCTTCCGGGAGTTTAAACAACCCGCTCAGCGGCTTTCTTAGCTCCTTGACCGTCTTGGGTTGACCTTGTTGTCCCAGGGTCTTTAAAACGCCTTCAGCAAGAACCGATTCATCGGGCAATTCTATGTTTTTTTTTGGCATTCCGACCTCAAATTTAAGGGATGGCCCGAAGCTACGAATTCAAAAATTTTTCCTGGGCGTTATCCCTGACTTTGGGACAACCTCCAAATCTTATCCCATAGTTAACAGGCCTTATAAAAAGGCGAGTAAATTTTATGGCTATCAGGACCCATTGTCAATTTAAATATCCAAGCTTTTTCCTTGACTCCCCTATTACAATTCAATACATTGTCTCTGCTCAAATCTGCGATTTATAGAAACGTTAATACAAAATGGTTTTCAACACATTATCGGCCTTCGGCCAATCCGGCTATTGTTCAGGCAGGATGCCTGACCTATTTAACCAAATTTAAACATTTGCAAAAGGCTCCGAGGAAGGGGGAAACACCGATGAGGAAATGGATTTTGGTGGTGGGACTGGTCGTACTGACTGGTCTTTATTGTTCGGGAATAGGTTCGGCCGCCGGTACAATCAAGATCGGCTTCAACATCCCTTTGACCGGCGACATCCCCAAGGTGGGGGAAGGTTCAAAATACGCCGGAGAAATGTTGAAAGAACGGATCAACAAGGCCGGTGGGTTAAAAGTAGGGAACAAAGTCTATCCCCTGGAGTTCATCTATCAGGACAATGAGGCCAAGGCCGAGTCGGCCACCGCTACCGCCTTGAAATTGATCACCCAGGATAAGGTCCTGGCTATCATCGGACCCCAGTCCAGCAAACAGGCCATCCCGGCCGGAGAAGTCTGTGATGCCAATAAGACAATCATGATCAGTCCCTGGTCGACCAACCCCAAGACCACCCAAAACCGTCCCTGGGTCTTTCGGGCCTGTTTTCTGGACCCTTTCCAGGGACCGGTATTAGCCAATTTTGCTACCAAAGAATTAAAGGCCAAAAAGGCGGCGGTCCTGTACGATATCGCCAGTGATTATCCCAAGGGATTGGCCGAATTTTTCAAGGAAGCCTTTGAAAAAATACATGGCAAAGGCTCTGTGGTGGCCTTTGAGACCTTTACCACCAAAGACCGCGACTTCAGTGCCCAGTTGACCAAGATCATCGCCTCCAAAGCCGATGTCCTATTTACACCCCAGTATTACGATGAAGTCCCTCTGATCATCAAACAGGCCCATGAACTGGGCTGGAAAAAACCGGTCCTGGGAAGCGATTCCTGGGGGTCGGCCGAGTTGATGAAACTGTGCGGCAAGGACTGCATCGGTTCTTATTTCAGCACCCACTATGCTGCGGCCGGGGCCAAGGGGGCCACCAAGGAATTCATAGAAAGCTATAAGGCCAAATACGGCTACGAACCGGATGACGTGGCCGCCCTGACCTGGGATGCCATCCGGATGCTCCTCCAGGCCGTCCAGAATACCAAAGGCCTGACCGGAAATCTGGAAAAGGACCGAAAGGCCATCCGCGATCAATTGGCGAAGGTCAAAGAATTTGACGGGATCACCGGCAAGATGACCTTTACCGGCAAAAATGGGGACCCCATCAAATGCGCCGTCCTGGTCAAGATCAGTCCGGAAGGGACCTTTAACTTTTATAAATCGGTTTGCCCCTAATGAGTTCGGAGTTACGAGTTCGGAGTTCGGAGTCAGGAAGTCCGAGTCACAAATTAAATTCTTAGATTTTACTCCGAACTCCGAACTCCGAACTCAACGCACAACATGGATTCAACTCTTTTCTTGCAAAACTTCATCAACGCCCTGCAATGGGGGAGCTTCTATGCCCTCATTGCCCTGGGGTATACCATGGTCTACGGGGTTTTGCTCCTGATCAACTTCGCCCACGGCGATATTTTTATGGTCGGGGCCTATATCGGCTTTTTTGTAGCCACTTTCCTTTTGGGAACTTATGGCCTTCAATTACCCTGGAGCCTCTCCCCGGGCCTGATCCTGATCCTGACCTTTGCCGTCACCATGGCCCTGACGGCCGGGGTGGGGGTATTTATCGAACGGATAGCCTACCGGCCCCTCCGCCGGAAAGGGGTCAACCGGCTCTACGTGGTCATCACCGCCCTGATGGTCGGATTGATCCTGGAAAACGGAAACCTTTCCCTCCTGGGGGCCAGTCGAAAATTTTTTCCGGAGTTGATCCCCAAGGAGATTTACCACTTCGCCGGGATCACCTTTACCAACCTGAAGGTAATGGTGATTATCATCACCTTTCTGGTCTTCTTCTTTCTCCATTTCGTGGTCCGGAAAACCAGGTGGGGCCTGGCCATGCGGGCCATTTCCTATGACCGGGTGGCCGTGCCGCTCATGGGCATTCCGGTGGATCAGATCATCGTCATCACCTTTGCCCTGGGTTCCTCTCTGGCCGCCCTGGCCGGAATCCTTTTTGCCCTTTCCTACCCGGTCCTGGAACCCTATATGGGTGCCTTGATCGGCTGGAAGGCCTTCATTGCCGCCGTGGTCGGCGGAATCGGGGAGATCCGCGGGGCCTTTGTCGGCGGGTTGCTTCTGGGATTCATTGAAATCTTTTCCGCCACCTATTTTCCCTCTACCTTTCGGGACCTGATCGCCTTTGGCATCCTGATGCTCATCCTGATCTTCAGGCCCACCGGCCTCTTCGGCCTGGCCCGCCGGACCAAAGTCTAAGATGGTTCGGTGCTTCCCATGATCCGCCGCCCCATGGTTTTCTTGAGCGCCCTGATATTTCTTTTGACCATCGGCCTGACCTGGATGGGCTGGCTGGATGCCTATAGCCAACTCATCTTGATGTTCATGGGCGTCAATATTATCCTTTCGGCCAGCCTCAACCTGATTAACGGCTATATGGGGGAATTTTCCTGCGGCCATGCCGGGTTTATGGCCGTCGGGGCCTATGTAACCTCTTTACTCACCGTCTGGTTCTTTACCGAAGGCTCCCCATTAGGCCCCAGCCTTCTAAATCCCCAGGGGGCCGTCATCCTTTTTCCCTTTTTACTCCTCCTGGGCGGGTTGGCGGCTGCCCTGGCCGGTTTGATGGTGGCCATCCCCTCCTTTCGAACCCGCGGCGATTATCTGGCCATCATAACCCTGGCCGCTAACTACATCATTAAAAGCGCCATTGAAAACATCCAGATCATCGGCGGAGCCAGGGGTTTTATGGGCATGAAACGGGTGGTCAACGGCATGGAAGATTTTTTTAATCTCCCCTGGATGCTGATCTGGATCGGCCTGTTTGTCTTTTTGACCATCCTGTTGATCAAGCGGTTTGTCGGGTCCACCTACGGCAAGGGTATTCTGGCCATCCGGGAAGACGAGATCTCCGCTGAAATTATGGGCGTGAACACCCAAAAGACCAAGATGGTGGCGTTCATGTTCTCCTCCGGACTGGCCGGGATCAGTGGAGGTTTATTTGCCCATATCCTCGGCTACATCAATCCCGGAAGCTTTACGATCATGAAATCCACTGAGGCCATGGTCATGGTCTATCTGGGAGGCATGGGTTCTTTAAGCGGATCGGTTTTAAGTGCCGTCCTTTTGACCCTGATCCTGGAACTGCTGCGTCCCTTACAGGTTCTCAAATGGGTTGTGGTGCCCCTCCTCCTCTTTCTATTGATGCTTTTCCGGCCGGAAGGACTCCTCGGCCACCGCGAGCTGACCGATGTTTTCCCCCGTCTGGGCCGCTTTTTCAGGCCGAAAGGGCAGGATGAGCATGTTGTTTGAGGTCCAAGATCTGACCCATCTATTCGGAGGCTTAAAAGCGGTATCCAATTTCAACCTCCGGCTCATGGGAGGGGAACTGGTCGGTCTGATCGGGCCCAATGGGGCCGGCAAAACCACCATTTTTAATCTTGTTTGCGGAGTCTATCGGCCGACGCAAGGAACCATTCAAATCCAGGGCCATAAGGTAAATGGTCTTCGTCCCTATCAGGTTACCGCCCGGGGGATCGCCCGGACCTTTCAAAATATCCGCCTCTGGCCTAATCTGACGGTCCTGGATAATCTCCGGATTGCCCGGCATTACAACCTGGGCTATGGACTCCTGGATGTTTTTTTTCAAACGGTACGTCTTTCAAAGGCGGAAAAAGATATCGATCGCACAGCCCAAAAAATGCTGGATATTATGGGACTCTTGAAATACGCTGCCGAACCGGCCAAGAATCTCCCTTATGGGCTGCAACGCCGGGTGGAAATCGCCCGGGCCATCATGACCCAACCCGCCTTGCTCCTGCTCGATGAACCGGCCGCCGGCCTGAATCTCCAGGAGAAAGATGATTTGATCGAGATGATCCGATGGATCCGCCGGGAATTTCAGCTCACCATCTGGATCATCGAACATGAGATGCGACTGGTCATGAACCTGTGCGAGATCATCCAGGTCTTGAATTTTGGAGAAACCATCGCCCTGGGTAACCCGGAAGAAATCCAGAGGAACCATCAGGTTATCGAGGCCTATTTGGGAAAAGAGGACGACTGATGCTTCTTTCCGTCGAAGACCTTAAGGTCGCTTACGGGCCCATCGAAGTCCTCCATGGGATAACCTTTCAGGTGGCGGAGGGAGAGATCGTTACCCTTATCGGGGCCAACGGAGCAGGGAAATCCACCACCCTGATGAGCCTCATGCGCCTTCCCCCGCCGGAGGCCCCCCTTTTTCGGTCCGGACGAATGATTTTTGAGGGACAGGACCTGACCCGATTCGCCCCTCATGACGTGGTCAATCAACTGGGGATCTCCCTGGTGCCCGAGGGGCGGAGAATTTTCGGTAACCTGACGGTCTGGGAAAATTTAAAACTTTCGGCTTATGCCCAAAAGGACCATCAGAAGACCCTTAAAAATTCCCGCCGGATTTTTGAACTCTTCCCGAAATTGGAAGAACGGCGAAATCAAATGGCCGAGACCTTAAGCGGCGGGGAACAGCAGATGCTGGCCGTAGCCCGGGCCATGATGAACCCGGGAAAATTGATGCTCTTGGACGAGCCTTCCATGGGTTTGGCCCCTTTTTTGATGTATGAGCTATTTCGGGTCCTGAAGGAGCTCAACCGGCAGGGCCTGACCATTTTTTTAGTGGAACAAAATGCCCGTCTTGCCTTAAAATATGCCCACAGGGGTTATGTGCTGGAAACCGGAAATATTGTCCTGGAGGGCACGGCAGAGGAACTCAGGTTGGACGAGAGGGTCAAGAATGCTTATTTGGGAAGGTAAATAAAAAAAATTGCGCGTTATGAGTTCGGAGTTCGGAGCCAAATACTCAATACTCCGAACTCTAAGCTCCGAACTCAGAGAGGAGGTTTTACAGTGATCATTCAATCATTAGTCGTCGGACCTATTCAGGCCAATTGTTTTATTTTAGGGGATGAAAAAACGCTGGAGGCCGTGGTCATTGACCCGGGGGATGAGGTCAAACGGATCCTGGCCGGTCTGCAAAAACAGTCCCTGCAACTGAAATATATCATCAATACCCACGGTCATTTCGATCATGTGGGGGCCAATAAAGCCTTAAAAGACAAAACCGGGGCACCCATCCTGATTCATAAGGGAGACGCCCCCATGCTGTCCCAACTTTCGGCCAGTGCCGCCGTCTGGGGCATGCAGGTCGACGATTCTCCGCAGGCCGACCGGCTCCTGGAAGACGGCGACCGGATTGTTTTCGGGCAGATTACCCTGGAAGTGATACACACCCCCGGTCATTCTCCGGGAGGTATTTCCCTGTACACGCCCAAAGACCTTTTTGTGGGTGACACCCTGTTCGCCGGTTCCATCGGACGGACCGATTTCCCGGGCGGGGATTATGACCAACTGATTGCCTATGTCCGGAATCGCCTCTTTGTTTTGGGCGATGACGTCCGGGTCTTTCCCGGCCACGGCCCGGCTACGACCATCGGGCAGGAGAGAAGGCATAATCCTTTTTTTAGTTGAAATCCTTTCCTTTTAGCCTCATTCTAAACGAACCCCTTATATTCCATAGGGCGCTGTAACGCATAAAAACCCTCATAGGAGCGGGTTATATACCCGCTCCTACAGAGCCCATAGAAAAATAGAAAAAGAAAATTTTTTCTCCTTGACCGCCCACTTGGCTTCTTTTATACTTTTGATCTTATCAAAGGATATCAATAAAAACTATGGGAAAAAATGGTTTTGATTTAATTAATGAAGATCGGATTCTTCAAGTAATGGTAGGCCGTTTGATAGCCGCCTTTCATCCGGACAGGATTTATCTTTTTGGATCAAAAGCCCGAGAAGATTACAATACTGACAGTGACTATGACTTGATGATCGTTGTCTCGGATGATGCTCCCCTTGAAAAACGCCGAAGCCGTTTGGCTTACCAGGTGCTAAGGGGAACTCGGACTGCCGCTGATGTGTTGGTTTGGACCAAAACAGCCTTTGACAAACGCCTTCATATACCATCCTCTTTACCTTCTATAATAGAACGGGAAGGGAAACTGCTTTATGCCGCCTGATCCCATATTGGTCTTAGAGACCAAGGGTTGGCTGAAGAAAGCATCTATTGACATCAGATCAGCCGAACATGCGTTAACTGCCATCCCTCCAATCTTGACCGATGTGGTTTATCATTCCCAGCAGGCAACCGAAAAGGCTCTGAAAGCTTTTCTCGTCTGGAATAATATCTCTTTTAGAAAAACTCATAGTATTGAAGAGATAGGCGAGCAATGCCTTGAAATAGATTCATCCCTCAAAGGATTGATTGATCAAGGGGCCCCCCTTACACAGTATGCCTGGGAGTTTCGATATCCAGGAGATTTAGAGGAACCTTCTCAAGAGGAGTCGGAAGAAGCACTCCAAGTAGCCAAAACAATAAATCAGGAAATTCTTAAACGGTTACCGGAGGTGATGAGCCCCTGACAACGTCAGAAAAAATTTATGGACTATCAATTCCTTAAAATCACCAAACAGGCCCGGGTCCTCATCGTTCAAATCAACAGACCGAAGGAACGGAATGCCTTATGTGGCGGTCTGATCAGGGAACTTATTGAGGTTACCGATACTATCAGAAAGGATATGGCCGTCAGCGTCGTGATTTTATACGGCCAGTCCGACTTTTTCAGCGCCGGGGTTGACCTGAAGGACCCGGAAACCGCCCAGGCCCTTCAAGAACCTTTGTCGGTCCGCCGCCGCCTGTTGCTGGAACAGGGCCCCCGGATGTGCCAAGTCTGGCAGGACCTGCCCCAGGTGACCCTGGCCGCCCTGGAAGGCTTTTGCATCGGAGGGGCGGTTTCTTTGGCCCTGGCCTGCGACTTTCGAATCATGTCCGAAACGGCCTTTATCCAAATTCCGGAAATCAATTTGGGGATGAATTATAGCTGGGGCTCCCTGCCCCGTCTGGTCAATCTGGTGGGCCCGGCCAAAGCCAAGCAATGGGTTATCTTAGCCGAAAAGGTGGAATGCACCGAAGCCATGCGATCCGGATTTGCCCAATGGGCTGTCCCTGAAGGGCATTCTTTGGAAAAAGCCCTGGAACTGGCCCGGATCATCACCGAAAAACCCCAGGCCCCGGTATTCATGACCAAACAAACGGTCAATGCCCTGACGGCCGCCCCCCAATCCCTGGCCCACATGGATGCCGACCAATTCGCCTTAACGATTTTATCCGATGACTTTCAGGAAGGCCTGGAGGCCTTCTTGAATAAAAGAAAACCGGCTTTTAATAAAAATCTCCCCGAATAATCCTTTCGGTTGCTTTGATTTGCCGATTTTGCTATCTTTCACAAAAATTAAAGGAAATAGTATAATGCCCTTTTGGAGAACTGATAAACCTGATCAAGTGGTTGTACCCTATATCGAAGGGGACGGTATCGGACCGGATATCTGGAAGGCCGGCCGACCGGTTTTGGAGGCGGCGGTCCGCAAGGCTTATTCGGGGAAGCGCAAGATCGAATGGCTGGAAGTCCTGGCCGGGGAAAAAGCCTTTTCCCGGACAGGGGAGTGGCTGCCGGAAGAGACCCTGGCAGCAATCCGCCGATACGGCTTGGCCTTAAAAGGCCCTTTGACCACCCCGGTTGGCAAAGGGATCCGGAGCCTCAATGTCCAGCTCAGGCAGATCCTGGACCTCTATGTCTGTCTTAGGCCGGTCCGCTATTTTGCCGGGGTCCCCAGCCCGATGAGCCATCCGGAAAAGGTGGACATGGTGATCTTCCGGGAGAACACCGAAGATGTCTACTCCGGAATCGAATGGCCGGCCGGAAGTCCCGAATCCCAGGAACTTGCCGAATGGATCGAAAAGAAAACCGGAAAACGATTAAACCCCGATTCGGGGATCGGCATCAAGCCCATCAGCCTTTCCGGGACCAATCGGCTGGTGCGGCGGGCCATTGAATATGCCCTCCGGCGCAATAAATCCAGTGTTACCCTGGTCCACAAAGGTAATATCATGAAGTTCACCGAAGGGGCTTTCCGCACTTGGGGCTATGAGCTGGCCCGGGAAGAATTTTCGGATAAAACCTTGACCGAAGCAGAGCTGCAAAATCAACCGGAAGAAGAACGATCTTCCGGGAAAGTAATTATCAAAGACCGGATCGCCGACATGATGTTTCAACAATGCCTCCTGCGCCCGGAAGAATATTCGGTCATCGCCACCACCAACCTCAATGGCGATTATCTTTCCGATGCCCTGGCCGCCCAGGTCGGAGGGCTGGGCATGGCTCCGGGTGCCAATATGGGGGATGATTGTGCCGTCTTTGAGGCCACCCACGGGTCGGCCCCTCAGTATGCCGGCCAGGACAAGGTAAACCCGGGGTCTTTGATTCTTTCCGGTGTCTTATTATTGGAGCATTTGAATTGGCAGGAAGCGGCCGACTTGATTTATGGAGCCCTTCAAAGGACTATCTCCGATAAAATCGTCACTTATGATCTGGCCCGCCAGATGGACGATGCCCATGAGGTCTCATGTTCCCAATTTGGAAGGTCCCTGATCGAACACATGGAATAAGAAACGCCTGGCATTCCGGATTGATCTCATTGTTTTTCCCGGAAAAATGTCCTTTTTGCCGATCCCTTTCGAAAATCGAGGAAGGGGAAATAGCCGGTCTATGCCCGGCCTGCACTAAAGATATCCAATGGATAAAGACGCCTTTCTGTCTCCGTTGCGGAAGACCCTTTCCTGAAGGATCAACCGGAGATTTCTGTTCCGATTGCCTTCAGCAGAAAGTCATATTTGACTGGGGCCGGGCAGCGGTTGCCTATCAAGGGGTTATGGCCAAAGCCATTCAACGCTTTAAATATCAAGGAGAGTTCAGATTGGCCGGTCACTTGAGCCGCTTCTGGAATAAAATGGATTTAAAAGATATTTCCTTCGAAGCCATTGTTCCGGTGCCGCTCCACCCCACCCGGCTCCGGAAAAGAGGTTTCAACCAGGCCCTTCTATTAGGGAAATCATTGGGAAAGACCCATAACAAACAGGTGTTGATAAAGGCCCTCAGACGGATCAGGAATACCCCCCCTCAGGTGCAGCTGGATCATCGGGAACGGGAAAAAAATGTCCGCGGGGCCTTTGAAGTAACAGAACGGCAAGAAATAACGGACAAACATCTCCTTTTGGTCGATGATGTCTTTACCACCGGGGCGACGGTCAATGAATGCGCCAGGGTCTTAAAAAAATCCGGGGCCAAGGAGGTTTATGTTTTAACCCTGGCCAGGGTAGGATTTGAATGAAAAAGAAAATTATCTCCCCTTCGCAGCTTAATCCCATCGTAACCGAACTTAAAAAGAAGGGACAAAAAATCGTCTTTACTAACGGCTGTTTTGATCTGCTTCATGTGGGACATGTGCGCTATCTTCAGGAAGCCCGGTCCTCGGGAGACTGCCTGATTATCGGGTTGAACAGTGACCGATCGGTTCGTCTGATAAAGGACCCCCACCGCCCCCTGATATCGGAAGACCAACGGGCCGAGGTTTTGGCTGCCCTGGAGTGTGTTGATTTTATCGTCCTTTTTGATGAGGCCGACCCCTCAAAGCTGATAGAAATGATAAAGCCGGCGGTCCTGGTCAAAGGGGCCGACTGGTCCCTGGACAAGATCATCGGGGCCGATCTGGTCCGGACTTACGGAGGAGCGGTAAGGAGGGTGGAATTGGTCCCTTCGATTTCCACTTCGGAAATTATCCAGAGGATCCTTTCCCGATATTGCCCGGGCAACCGGACGTAATCTTTTTTTAACCGCTTGAATTAGGACGCAGATTTTCGCCGATACCCGCAGATTCAAGAAACAAGCTCAAAGCTGAAAGCTCAAGACGGAAATCTATACCTGTATCTTGCAACTTAAAACTTGTTTTCAAATTAAATCCTGGAAATACAATCGGCCTTCGGCCGATCCGACTGCACGATCGGCTCTCTGCCGATCCGAATTCAATCGGCTTTCAGCCGATCCGAGTCGATCTGCGTCCAAAAAAGGAAATTCCTATACCCTTCATTTACTTCCTGAAGAGATAAAAAAAGAGGGTCAACAGAATGCTGATAATGATACTGGTGGTGATCGGAAAATAAAAGGTGAACTTATCCCCTTTGAAGAAGATATCCCCCGGCAATTTCCCTAGCCAGGGCATCTTGGGCCAAAGTAATAGAATGCCCCCTGCGATTACCAAAATAAAACCCAATATGATGAGTATTTTCCCTAAACCATCGGATTGCATGGTTTTCCCCCAACTTTTCCATTATTCTAAGAAACGATTTTATTTTAACTTCTTCCTTGATCAATAGTCAATACCGGGTAGATTTTCAGTTTCAGTCCTGCCCGAGAGAGAAGTATTGATTTTTTAATCATTCATCATTATTATAGCATTTAAGTTTAACCCTAAAAAAGAATAAAAAGACAGGCAAGGAGGGAAACGGACCATGTCCGAAAACGAAGAAAAAGGGTTTGTATTTAAGGACCGCAGGAAGATTTTTTCGGAATCAGAAAAGGAACCGGAGCAAAAAAAATCGACTCCTCAAGAGGAACCGACCCAGGAAAGAGTTGAACAGAAAGAACCCCCACCCCACCCTCCTTTGCCCGAGGTTAATTTTTCTACTTTTATCGTCTACTTAAGCACCGAGGTCCTCTTTCATTTAGGAGAATTCCCCCACCCGGTTTCAGGAGAGAAAAAAAAGGATTTGCCTCTGGCCAAACACGTTATTGATACCCTGAACATGCTAAAAGAAAAAACCGTGGGAAATCTAAGCGAAGATGAGCAGAAACTTTTAGAAGGGATGTTATATGATTTACGGATGGCTTTCATCCGGGCAAAATAATCAAAGGGTTCCAGGATTCGAGGGGTCAAGGATTCAAGTGGAAAACGTTGGAATTAACCCCTTGAACCCTCGATTCCTGGAATCCTCGAACCCTATTTTCGTATAAATCAGGAGGCCGTTGTTATGGCAAGTCTTTGGAAAAGACATCGTTATTTAATGACATTGATGGGGGTTTCCCTGCTTTCTTTGATTGCCGGACTGATTATCGCCGCCAATCTAAACTGGACCAATCCCCTTTCTGCGAAAACGGAAGTCCCAATCATCGGGGGGGTCCCTTCCTTTGCCGATTTGGCCCAGGCGGTTTCCCCGGCTGTGGTCAATATCAGTACCACGAAAAGGGTAAAGGGTGGTGGCCGGGTCTTTGATTTCTTTATGGGACCGAAAGATCGAAGAAATCCGATGGACGATTTTTTTGAAAAATTTTTTGGTGGGGATGCCCCCCAGCAGCCCAAAGAATACAAACAAAAGAGTCTGGGCTCCGGGTTCATCCTCGACGCAGAAGGCTATATTCTGACCAACAATCATGTGGTCGAGGATGCCGATGAAATAAAGGTCATCTTAACCGATCACAAGGAATATGAAGCCAAAGTGATCGGCCGGGATGCCAAAACCGACTTGGCCCTGATCAAGATCAAATCCTGGAAAGGGTTTCAACTCATTAGGCTGGGAAATTCCGACGAAATCCGGGTCGGCGATTGGGTCATGGCCATCGGTAACCCTTTCGGCCTGGACCATACGGTTACCGCCGGCATAGTCAGCGCCAAAGGCCGGGTTATCGGCGCCGGACCCTATGACAACTTTATTCAAACCGATGCTTCCATCAACCCGGGAAACAGTGGGGGACCCCTGATCAATCTCAAGGGAGAAGTGATCGGGATCAATACAGCCATTTTTGCCGGAGGCCAGGGGATCGGCTTTGCCATACCCATCAATACAGCCAAGGAATTGATTTCTCAATTAAAAGAGAAAGGTAAGGTTACCCGGGGCTGGTTGGGGGTTATGATTCAAAAAGTTACTCCGGATCTGGCCAAGGCCTTCAATCTAAAGGAGGAGTCCGGGGCTTTAGTAGGTGATGTAACGGCCGGAAGTCCGGCTGAAAAGGTCGGTATAAAACCCGGGGATATCATAATCGAATTCGATCGGAAACCGATCAAGGAGATGAATGAACTGCCGAGATTAGTGGCGGCCGTTCCGGTAGGGAAATCCGTTGAAGTGAAGGTCCTGCGGGAAGGCAAATCCCTCGTATTCCAGGTCCAAATCCAGGAATTGGAGGACAAAAAAATGGCCTCCGGCGGTTCCCAATCCAAAGAAGCTTTGGGTATCTTTGTTCAGGAATTTACCCCTGAACTGGCCCGCCGTCTCAGGGTGGATTATGAACCGGGCATCTTGATCGTTCAGGTTCAAGAGGGAAGTCCGGCCGAGGAAGCCGGGATCCAGGAGGGGGACTTGATCAAAGAAGTAAACCGAAAACCGGTCAAGGATTTGAAAACGTATCAAAACCTGATCGGCAGTATAAAAAAAGGGAGCAATATCCTTTTCCGGATAAAACGGGGCGGGATGAACCTTTTTGTCAGCCTTCGCCTGAGCGAATAGATGGAAATTCCAGCCGAAGGCTTTAAGATCCTGGCCCCGGCTAAGGTTAACCTTTTCTTAGAGATTCTAAGAAAAAGGCCTGATGGATACCATGAAATCCGCTCTTTGATGCAAGCGGTCGGCTTATTCGACAGCCTCTGGATCAGGGCTGGTACCGGAGGCCGGGAAATCCGTTGTCCCGGCTATCCGGAACTGGAAAATGAAGACAATCTGGTCATTCGGGCTATAAGTCTTCTGGAAAAAGAACTGGAACGTTCCCTTTCCTTATCAATCCGGCTGATAAAAAGGATCCCTCCGGGAGGCGGGCTGGGAGGGGGAAGCAGCGATGCGGCTGCAATCTTATCCGGACTGAACCATATTTTGGGAAACCCGGTTCCACCGGATCGATTAGGGGCTTTGGCCGCCCAGGTGGGTTCGGATGTCCCCTTTTTTTTAAAGCCCGGCACGGCCTTAGCCTTGGGGAGGGGAGAACGGATAGAACCCTGGCCGTCCTTGTCCTCCTGGTGGTATGTCCTTATTTTCCCTGGATTTTCAATTTCCACGGCCTGGGCTTACCATCAGATAAAATTCCCGTTGACACAAAAAGAAAAAACAATTAATATAAAAAGTTTAAAGGACCAGGGGGGTATACCGGGGAAAGAACAGATCAAAAACGATCTGGAAAAATGGGTCCTCCCCGCCTTTCCTATTCTCGGAGAAATTAAAAAGACCTTACAGGAGCAGGGGTGCCTGCAGGCCCTGATGAGCGGCAGCGGTTCTACGGTATTTGGAATCTGGGAGGACCAATACAAGGCCGGCGAGGCCTTTATCCGTTTAAGAAAAAAAGGGTGGGGCCGGGTCTTTTTGGCCAGAGGGTTGTAAAAAGTTCGGCGTATAGCGTTAATAAAGCGGTTATTAAACCACTTGAAGTCCCCGAACTCCGAACCCTGAACTCCGAACTTCTTTTATTTATAATAGTTGGGGTGTCGTCAAGCGGTAAGACACGGGTCTTTGGAACCCGCATTCGGAGGTTCGAATCCTCCCACCCCAGCCAGTCAATTTCTGATTGCGGATTTCGGAATTCGGATTTCGGAATTTTGAAAAACCCAATCTCCAGAGTATAAAAATTTATTTCATAGACAGGAACGATGGCTAATCAGTTAAAATTTTTTACCGGCAATTCTAATCCTCAATTAGCGGAAAGGATCTGCTCTTATTTAGAGATGGATCTGGGGGCTATTCAGGTCAGAAGGTTCAGTGACGGCGAGATTTTTGTGGAAATAGGTGAAAACGTCCGCGGCAAAGATGTTTTTGTCATGCAATCCACCTGCTCTCCAGTCAACGATAATCTGATGGAGCTTTTAATTATCATGGACGCCCTTCGGAGGGCCTCGGCCCAGCGCATTACTGCGGTCATGCCCTACTACGGATATGCCCGTCAGGATCGTAAGGTGGCTCCGAGGGTCCCGATAACGGCCAAATTAGTGGCCGATATCATTACTGCATCCGGCGCCAAACGGGTATTGACCATGGACCTTCACGCCGGGCAGATCCAGGGTTTTTTCAATATCCCCGTAGACAACCTCTATGCAGCCCCGGTATTACTGAATTATATAAAAGAAAATTTTCAAAACAACCTGGTCATCGTCTCCCCGGACGTGGGAGGGGTGGAAAGGGCCAGGGCCTTTGCCAAAAGGCTTAATGCCCAGATCGCTATAATCGATAAAAGGCGCGACCGGCCCAATTCCTCCGAGGTGATGCATATTGTCGGCAATGTGAAAGGATGCACCGTCGTCCTTTTAGATGACATGGTGGACACGGCAGGAACCCTTACCAAGGCGGCCGCGGCTTTGGCCGAACAAGGGGCTGCAAAAATCTATGCCTGCGCTACCCATCCGGTGCTTTCCGGCCCGGCCCTGGATTTGATTATGAAATCTCCCATGGACCAATTAGTGGTCACTGATACCATTCCGTTACGGGACAACGCCCGTTCTTGTCCCAAGATCAAGGTCCTTTCGGTTGCCCCCCTTTTCGGCGAGGCTATTCGAAGGACTCATGACGAAGACTCCGTTAGTTCACTATTTGTTTAAGGAAAGGCAGAAATTTTATTATGGAACAGGTAAATTTAGAAGGTTTTATTAGAGAATCTTCCGGCAAGGGCAAGGCCCGCGCCTTACGGCGGGCAGGGAATATCCCGGCAATTTTTTATGGACCGGAGACCGAATCGATTGCTATTGGTGTATCCAAGGTCTCTTTTGGAAAAATCCTGAAAACCCAGAGCAGTGAAAATACCCTCTATCAATTGACCATTAAGGGGGACAACCAGGAAATCGTTAAAACGGTAATGCTTAAAGAATTGCAGAGGACCCCTCTCGATCGGGAAATCCTGCATGCCGATTTTTATGAGGTCTCTTTAACCAAGGAAATCGACATAACGGTCGGGTTAAAGGTCGTCGGAAAGGCCCCCGGCGTGGAAAATGGAGGATTCCTCCAGGAAATTTCCAGGGAACTGGAGATTCGCTGTCTGCCGACCCATATCCCGGATTTTATTGAAGTGGATGTCAGTAGTTTGGGAATCGGGGATTCTTTTCATGTCCAGGACCTGAAATTACCGGAGGGGATACGGGTCCTCTCGGATGCCCAACTGACTCTGATTACCGTTGTTGCGCCGGTTGAAGAAAAAACCGCCCCCGGGGAAGCTGCTGCCGGATCTGAAGTGGAAGTCGTTGCCAAAAAGGGCAAGGCCAAAACCGAGGGGGCGGGGTAATTTCCCTGGTGTACCTGATTGCCGGTTTAGGGAACCCAGGCAAAAAATATCAATTCACACGCCATAATATGGGTTTCTTGACTCTCCAGGCCTTGGCCCTTCGTCATCAAATCCCCATAGAAAAAAAGAAATTCGAAAGCGGTTATGGGTTGGGAGAAATTCTTAAGGAAAAGGTCATTCTCCTGACCCCTTTGACCTATATGAATCTGAGCGGTCGGGCCATTGGCTCCTTCCTGCGTTATTATCAAATCCTGCCTGATCATCTGATCGTGGTCCATGATGATCTGGATCTCCCCTGGACCCGGATCCGCATTGCCCCTAAGGGAGGGGCTGCCGGGCATAAAGGCATCCTTTCGATTATTGAACAATTGAAGACCCAGGATTTTATACGGATACGGATGGGTATCAGCCGGCCGGCAGAAGAAATTCCCCCTGAAGCCTATGTCCTGGAAAACTTTTCGGCCGGAGAAAAAAAGGAACTCTCCCCCTTTATCGACCAGGCTTGCGACGCCATTGAGACCCTATTGAAGCAGGGTGTGACCGCGGCCATGAACCGGTTTAATGTCCGGAAAACAAGCCCTGAAGGCCAGGGCGGTTAGTACGAAAAAAAAGTTCAGAGTTCGGAGTTCGGAGTAAACCATTTTCATGATTCGTAGCACACCAAGGGGCATGAGGGTTTAATACGAAAAAAAGTTGCAAGTGTAAAAACCTTGAACCCTGTCCCTTACCTATAGCCTATAGCCCCAGAAAATTTTCATTCTTCGTGATGTCCCAGGAAGCCGGAAGGCTAACAACAGGTTTCGGTTTCGCAGGAAACCCCGACTTTCCCTTTAAACCAGGATTGGATGATGGCAGCGGCACAGCCCACCCCCGGGCGAAGGTCGATGGCCGCGACCGGACAATTGTTCATACAAGCCCCGCACTCCATACAACCATCAAAATCCGCTATATGGGCCTTCTTTTCGTTCATCGTAAATACGCTGTGGGGACAAACCAGGGTGCAGGAACCACATCCTATACAGAGGGATTCATCCAATTTAAGGGTGGAAACATTGGGTAGATATCGAAACTTTTCCATAAGTAACTCCTCAAACTTGCATCTTGCATCTTGAAACTTTATTTTCGAACTAAACCGGTGTCCTGACAAAGGCCGATATAAACCAGAGGATCAACCCCAGACAGGCGGCCACCGACTGTAAAGGGATCGCCTGGCGCATCTCCTTTTCCACCCCGGAAGGGGAAGTAAAGGGTGTACAGCCGGTGAAGTTCATGGCCAGATAGGAACTGAGGGTGACGGTCAAAAGGATCAAGGCCAGGGCCGGTAAAAAAGCAATGGTTTTTAAAGAAAACAGCATCAATCCGAGACCGACCAATAAACCTGCCAGGGCGCCTTTTACAGAAAAGGCCCGGAAAGGGATCCAGGGTAACAAGGCCGGCGTGAGCACCGTTCCACTTAAGACCCCCAGGACAACGGCCAGAGAGACCGGCACTCCTCTTTGCCAGAGGTTAGCCAAAGAAAAGATATCCGGCCCGATCCCGGATAATAAAAACATAAGGGGGATCAGCCAAAGAAGGGACTTTAAAGTCTGGGAAATCTCCACCGGGGTTAAAACCAGCCTTTCAGACAAGGTGAAAGTAACCTGGCGCATGGCCTTTCCGGCCTGGAACCCGGCAGCCAGGAAAGATTTGATATCCCCGGCCTGAATCGGACCCCAGACCACTTCAAAACCGCACCCTTTTTTAACCTTAAGGGCCGAAACCCCGGTTGCTGAAAGCTGGGGCAGGATGAGTTTTCTATGAGAAACTAATTGATCCAGATGAGCATTTTTTACCTGTAAGATGACTTCTTCACTGGAAAAATTCTTTTTCCCGGCCGCACACCAGACATTTACACCCCGGGTATCCAGGACCAACAGCCAGGCATTCAGGCCATTCAACGCCTTACGAAGGGTATCAAAGGTTAATTTGTAGTTGGCCGTCACCAGAACGACGGATTCCGAATCGGGACGGCCCAAGGCATACAACCCCGGCGAAACCTTGTAGTTGTTGCGGTTGGCACCCAACCGCACCAGGAGGGACCCTATACGGTCCCGCTTATCCAATTCGGTTTTGATCCTGGGGATGGGTCCACTTGTCGTGGCCATAATATCTTCCACAAAAGGCAGAATGCGGTACCCTGGTTTTTCCAAGGGAGAGCTCCGGGGGGCCTGTTTCGGCCCGCAGCAGACCTCATCCTCTTCCTTTTGAGGGGTAAACATCGGCAGGGGCATCATGGTTTTGTTTAATTCAACCCCGGCCAGGCCTCCTTTGGCCGAGCAGCAACTGTCCTGGACGGTTTTTAGCTCTGTCATTAATACCTCCTATGGTTTATAAGTCCGTAGCCATATTTTTAAATTTATCAAACATTTCCTTGTTTAGGCAATAGCAGGTCCTTGGGCCATCCACCTCGCCCAAAATCAGATTCGCCTCTTTGAGTATTTTCAGATGTTGGCTGACCGTGGATTGGGACAAGGGCAGGATATCGACAATCTTTCCGCAGATACACTGATCCACCTCTTTAAGATATTCGATGATCCTGAGACGGGCCGGATGGCTAAGGGCCTTACACAGTATGGCAAAGTTTGCCTGGTCCTCTTCATTCTTTTCCCCCTGCCCCACGGTCGTTATCTTTTTAATCATGGAAGTCCCCTACTACTACAGCGTATTTTTTACTAAGGCGTCCACTTAACCGTCATTCCGGCAGGCTTTAAGCCGGAATCCAGGGACTTTGGTTTTCTCATTTTTTTTAAAAACCTGGATTCCCGATAAAGACATTCGTGAATGACGGGAAAACTGTCGCTGTAGTACTAACAAGCAATCATTAATCGTTTATCGTAGATTAACGATTAATTTAGCACTTGTCAAGAGAAAAGATCTCCCTATCCCTTCGAAAATTGGCTGATTTTTTATTGGATGATGATATCCGGGGAGGTTCTGATCTTATTAAACCCTCGTTCCACTGCCGGCGCCATAGATCATAAAAAAAGGTTCAAGGTTCAAAGTTTATCACGCTTGTAACTTGCATCTTGCAACTTTATTTCATGTTAAGCGCTCATGCCCGGGTCGGGCACTACGAAGAATGAAAATGTCTTTCGCCGACCCCCGATCCCTGACCCCCGATCCCTGAACGTTATTTTCGTACTAAAGTTCTTTCTCTTCACCCTGCCCCTTAACCTGGCAGGAGGGGGAAGACATTCAGCTATGAAGACCCAGCTTCGGAAAGACCCAGCGGTTGAGTGCATACCATCCGGCCAATACGACCAGCAACCAAATAATTGTGTTCATTTGTTCTTCCTTTAATCCATGTTCGGGCAGGCGCCATGAGACATGAAAACAAGTTCAAGGCAGGGTTGAAGGTTTTTTCATTCTTGCAACTTGCATCTTGCAACTTTTTCATTAAAGAACCGACGGTTCTTTTCAATTATGAAGCTCAGGAAAATCCCGAAGAAGATGGTCCGCAGGCGGAAGGCAGGGAAACCCCTTCACCCGGCTTCCCACCGGACTTGGAAAAGGGAGATAAAAGGCGAACGACTTTACCGCCCTTACAATCAGGGCAACAAATTTCCTCGTTTTTGGAATTCCAGACTATCTTCTCGAAAATTTTAGAACAATCCACACACCGGTATTCGTAAATAGGCATATAACCCCTCCTTTGCCTATAGGTAAACTTGCTTTTTATTATAACCATCTTGTCTCCCTTGTCAAGGACCTCTTTGATTTTAACCTGGAAAAATGAATAGTTATATGGTATAGGATCAATAACAAAATTCCGGGTTAAGGAGACAAAATGGCGGAACAGAAAGGGCAAACAAAAACGGCAAATCAATATTATGTCTGGTTTGACACCGAATACTCCACCCTGGAACTGGAAACCGCCTCTTTGCTCCAAGTGGCGGCCCTGATCACGGACACTTCTCTGCGGCGGGTATTGCCGCTCGAGCAGGATGTCCGATTAACCATTAGGCTACCTGACGGCCAACCCATCAGCCCCTGGGTGGAGCAGAATCTGCCGGACCTGGTCAAGGCCTGTCGGTCTTCGGAGGCGGCAGATATTGCTGTGGCCGACGAACGCCTGGCCGCCCATGTGGATTCCGTAACCGGTGCTCCTGCCGATAAAGAAGATCGGCGTCCCATCTTGGCCGGAAACAGCATCCATGCCGACTGGTGGCTGGTCCGTCGCTTTCTGCCCCGCTTTTTAAGCCGTCTTCATTACCGCCATCTGGATGTAACGTCCTTCAAGCTGGAATGGCTTGGCCTCCACCCGGAAATGGAATTTCAAAAGGATCACCCGGAAATCATCAAACAATATTTTTCAGAGGCCCTGCTGCCTGGTACGGACAGCCGCCATGATGCCTATTATGACCTGCAGGCCTCTATTGCCGAACTGTCTTTTTATCGTCAGCATCTCCTTCGCCCCTGATAATTCATCTTTTTCCCCCACAGGCCCCTATCATTTTTCTTGACCCTGTTTCCCGACCTATTTTATACTCCTCCGGAAAGACCGGTGGGTTACGCTTCGCTGCACCGACCCTACAAGAATATTGCCGCATGATCGACAAAACTGTATCGATGTACATTTAATAAGCGCCTAACCAACGAATCAGGAGACCCCCATGAAGAAAATTTTTTCCGCTCTGATTTTCGGACTTGCTTTAATGTCCACCCTCTTAACAGTCCAGGCCAGGGAAACCATCAAACTGGGCTTGATCGTCCCTTTGACCGGAGATGTCAAAACCTTTGGCGAATCGGCCAAGAATGGTTTCCAGATTGCCTTGGAAGAATACGCCAGGACAGGCAAATATCAGATAACGACTGTTATTGTCGATGACCGTAATGACGCCACCGAGGGGATCAATGGGGCACTCAAACTGATCACCCAGGACAAGGTCTACGGTCTCATCGGACCCTTGACTTCGAAAGTCGCCATCCCGGTAAGCGAAATCGCCGAAAAAAATAAAGTGCCCATGGTAACCGGTACGGCCACCAATCCCAAGGTAACGGTCCATGACAACAAGAGAAAGCCCTATGTCTTCAGGGCCTGTTTCATCGACCCTTTTCAAGGCCGTGTGGCCGCCAATTTTGCCGCCAAGGAGCTGAAAGCCAAGACCGCAGCCGTGCTTTATGATGTGGGCAACGATTATTCCAAAGGCCTGGCTGAATTTTTCAAAACCACCTTTGAAAAAAGCAAGGGGAAGATTGTCGGCTTTGAATCCTATCAGAAAGATGACGTGGATTTCTCCGCCCTCATCACCAAGGTGGGCTTGAAAAAACCCGAGGTCATCTTTATCCCCGACTACTACAACAAGGTTGCCCTTATTGCCAAGCAGGTCCGGGAGAAAGGTCTGAAATCGGTCCTGGTGGGGGGGGACGGCTGGGATTCCTCGGAGCTGATTAAGACCGGAGGGACGGCCATTGTCGGAGGATACTTCACCAACCATTACTCCCCGGAGAGAAAGGACAAAATTGCCGAAACCTTTATCGACCAATACAAGCAAAAATTCGGGCACCTTCCGGACACCTTTGCTGCCCTGGGTTATGACGCAACCATGATATACCTCCAATCACTGGAAAAATCCCGGAAAGCCGCGCCGGAAGAAATCATGAAGGTCTTGACCGGTCTCAAAAACTACAAAGGCGTGACCGGTACGATAAACTTCGACAGGAACGGGGACGCCATCAAATCAGCCGTCATTTTGAAGGTGGACAAAGAAGGCTTCAAATACATGACAACGGTTAACCCGTGAAAACGTGGAATTTTTTTCTTACATCCTTCAGCAATCCATTAATGGCCTTCAGTTAGGTGCGGTCTATGCCTTAATCGCCCTGGGTTATACCATGGTTTATGGCGTCCTGAGGCTTATCAACTTCGCCCACGGCGACATCTTCATGTTCGGCGCTTTTACGGCCTATTATCTCATCTCGAAATGGGACCTGACGCTCTATCTGGTCTTTCCTCTGACCATGGCGGTAACGGCCCTCCTGGGCTTCCTGATCGAGAAGCTGGCCTATAGGCCCTTAAGGTCCGCCCCGAAAATCTCGCTGCTCATCACCGCTGTCGGCGTATCTTTGTTTCTTGAATATTTCCTGAGCCTCAACAAACTCTTTACCCCGAATTATATAGGCTTCCCACGACCCTTTGAGGTGGTCGGCTATGACCTCGGGCTTTTCATGGTGACCAATATCCAGTTGATCATTTTCCTGGTCACCGCCCTTTCGCTGTTTCTGTTGTACCTGCTCATTTATTACACCCAATACGGCCGGGCCATGCGGGCCCTCTCCTATGACCGTGAGGCGGCCTCCCTCATGGGCATCCCGGTGGACGGGATCATCTCCTTCACCTTCATCGTCGGGGCCGCACTGGCCGGCCTCGGCGGCATCCTCTACGCCTTTGCCTATCCTCAGATTAATGTCTTTATGGGCATCATGCCCGGGATCAAATCTTTTATCGCCGCCGTGTTGGGCGGTATCGGTATTATCCATGGGGCCGTGTTAGGCGGCTTGATCATTGGTTTATCCGAGGTCTTCGTTTCAGCCTTCCTGTCGTCGACCCTGCGGGACGGCGTCATCTTTTTTATCCTTTTTCTGGTCTTATTGCTGAAACCGAGCGGGATCTTCGGAAAACGGATCGACAAGGTATGAATTTTTTAAAAAACGCCAAAAGATTCCTGCTGGTCTCGGCCCTTACCTACCTGTTTCTCAAGGCCTTTTTTCTGTCCGGATTCCTTTCGGAATATATGCAACAAATAATCCTTTTATCATTCATCATCATCCTGACCTCGCTGGGCCTTAACGTCATTTATGGATACACCGGCCAATTCTCCCTGGGTCACGCCGGCTTTTACGGCCTTGGGGCCTATATGGCGGCCTACCTCGGGACCATTTTCAAAGTGGAGGGCCTTTGGACTTTCCTGCCGATCCTGTTCATGAGCGGTACGGCAGCCGGTCTGGTCGGATACCTGGTCGGTATCCCTATTTTGCGTCTGAAAGATGACTTCCTGGCCATTGCCACCCTTGGGTTCGGAATCCTGATCAGGGTACTCCTGGACAACTCGGACCAATTCATCGAGTCTCTCGGCGGTTCCAGGGGGTTCATCGGGATTCCCAAGATCGTCAATCTGGAATTGGCCTTCTGGACCACCACCTTCTTAATCCTTATAACCCGAAACCTGATTTTTTCGCGTTTCGGCCTTTTCTGGCAATGTATCAAAGATGATGAACTGGCCGCCACCGCCTTCGGCCTCAATACGGCAAGCCTGAAGTTGACGGCCTTTACCTTCGGCTGTTTCCTGGCCGGCCTGGGCGGCGCCCTGTACGCCTACCTGTACTCCTTTCTGCACCCTTCAAATTTCGATTTCCTGAAGTCGATCGATTTCCTGATCATCGTCATCGTGGGGGGCATGGGGAGCATCACCGGCACCATATACGCCGGACTGTTATGGGTGGCAGTGATCGAGGGGTTACGTTTTGCCCTCCCTGCCCAGATGCTGGATTTGAGGTGGGTCCTCATACCGGTCCTCTTAATCCTGGTGATGATGTGGCGTCCCTTCGGTCTTTTTTCCAGGAGGGAATCCAGGTTCCTGGGGCTGAGTGACCCGGCATGAAGGCCCTGGAGGTCATCAACCTGAAGAAGCATTTCGGCGGTGTAACGGCCGTCAATGACCTCAGCTTCTTCGTCGAAGAGTTCGAGACCGTGGGAATCATCGGCCCAAATGGCGCGGGGAAGACCACAGTCTTTAATCTCATCACCGGGCTTAACCGGCCGGATGCCGGAAAAAGTCTTTATTTCGGCCAGGAGCTTACCGACCTGGCCCCCTATCGCCTGGCCCATCTGGGTATATCCAGGACCTTTCAGAACCTCCGGTTGTTCAACAGCCTCAGTGTACTGCAGAACATCACCGCCCCCCTGCTCGGGCAGGAGGGTTATGGCCTGTCTCAAGCCATTTTCAGGACCCGTCGTTTTGTCCGATTGGAACAATCCGCCAAAGATCAGGCCGGAACACTGCTGGACTTCTTTCAGCTCTCAGGCAAAGCCTCCTTTCCGGCTAATAGTCTGCCTTACGGGGAGCAGAGAAAATTGGAATTGGCCAGAGCCCTTTCCATAAAACCCAGGCTGCTGCTCATTGACGAGCCCGGGGCCGGGATGAATCCCAGGGAGATCCGGGGCCTCGTCAAAATCCTTAAGGAGGTCAAGGAGCGTTTCCGACTGACTATCGTCATCATTGAGCATCAGATGGGTCTGATCATGAATGTCTCCGACCGGGTGGTAGTCATGGATTTCGGCCAAAAAATTGCCGAGGGCCTGCCTGCCGAGGTGAAAAAAAACCGGAAGGTGATTGAGGCCTACCTGGGGGAGGAAAACCCGGTATGCTGATGAGCATCTCCGATCTGAGCGTCCGCTATGGTGCCATAACGGCCCTGCACGGGGTCAGTCTGGAGATAAAAGAAGGGGAGATTCTGTCCATCCTCGGGGCCAACGGAGCCGGAAAATCGACGCTCCTTAAAACCGTGACCGGCCTTTTGAGGGCCGAGTCCGGAGATATCCGGTTTCAGGGGCGAAGCATAACCCGGGAACGACCGGACCGCCTGGTTCAAATGGGCATCTGTCTGGTGCCGGAAGGAAGGCGGATCTTCCCCGATTTAAGCGTCAAAGAAAATCTCGAACTGGGGGCCTACACCGTGGGTAAACGAAAACTGCGGCAGGAATTGTTTGCCCTGGCCCTCCAGACCTTTCCCCGGCTGAAAGAAAGGCTGGCTCAGCCGGCCGGGACCCTCTCCGGAGGAGAACAGCAGATGCTGGCCGTGGGCCGGGCACTCATGGCCAACCCGCGTCTGCTGCTGCTCGATGAACCCTCCATGGGACTTTCCCCCCTGATTACCAAAGAGATCTTCTCCCTGATCAGGGCTATAAACACCGAAAAAGGCATCTCCCTGATGCTGGTCGAGCAAAACGCCCATCTGGCCCTGGAACACAGCCACCGGGCCTATGTGCTCGAATCGGGAAGAGTGGTTATGGAGGGTCTTTCCAGCCGGGTCAAGTGCGATCCCGCCGTCATGGAAGCCTATCTGGGATTTGAGACAGCTTCTGATTGGGTTTGAAAATCGATTCTTTCTTGACATTTGTCGTTAATTAGATTTAATATCATGTTCTTTTAAAGATAATTAAATTTTTAATCAACTTTAACGATTCAAATAGAACACGGCACCCGGTGAACCAAGAAAGGTCCCATTCATGACTGAAGAAATATTTCCCGATCTCTATCGCCTGAGAATTCCCCTGCCGGAAAGTCCCCTCAAATTTCTCAATTCCTATGTCATCAGAGGCCCGGAGAGGAATTTACTGATCGATACCGGCCTCAACCGTCAGGAATGCCTGGAGGCCATGCAGACCGGACTTTCCCAATTGTCCATCGATCTTAAAAAAACCGATATCTTTATCACCCACCTGCATGCCGACCACTTTGGGCTGGTCACCAAATTGGCGGACAAATCCTGCCGGGTCTACTTCAGCCGGCCCGAAAAGGAACTCATCGAATCCTTTGAAGGCTTTGATGCCATGATCGTCTACGCCGAGGATAACGGCTTCCCAAAAGATCAACTGCAGGCCGCCCTGGACAAACACCCGGGAAACAAATACGGCTCCGATTGGATGCCGGAACTAAGCTTACTCGACGACCGGGATGAAATCCAATGCGGCGCCTATCATTTTCAATGTGTGTCCACGCCCGGCCATACCATGGGCCATACTTGCCTCTATGAGGCCGATAAAAAATTTCTGATTGCCGGAGATCATATCCTCATCGATATCACCCCCAATATCCAATGCTGGAAAGACACTCAGAACCCCCTGAAACATTACCTGATCAGTCTCGATAAGGTAGCGGCCCTGGAGGTGCATTTGGTGTTGCCGGGGCACCGGCGGCTTATCAAAGACCACCGGGCCCGCATCCGGGAATTAAAAAGCCATCACAAAAATCGATTAAATGAAGTCCTTAACCTTCTGGAGGGCAGTGCCCAAACCGCCTTTCAAATTGCCTCGAAAATGACCTGGGATTTGAAATGCGATTCCTGGGATCAGTTTCCAGTGGCCCAAAAATGGTTTGCTACCGGGGAAGCCATTTCCCATCTGAGGTATCTTGAAGAAGAAGGAAACATCATCCGGGAAAAAAATGGTAAGTCCACAAAGTATCGATTAAAATAATTATTCCGATTCGTTCGGGTTAGGAAGGTAAAAAATGGATCTGATTCAAACCGCACTCGCCAAAGGACAAAAGGCCTTATCAGAATACCAGTCCAAACAACTGCTCAAGGTTTATGAACTCCCTGTTACCCGGGAAGAGCTGGCCCAAAATGCTGAAGAAGCCGCGGCTATCGCCGGCCGCCTGGGCTATCCGGTAGTCTTAAAAGCCTGTTCTCCGGTCCTGATGCACAAAACCGAAGCCGGGGCCGTGGAAATCGGCCTCAAGACTGAAGAAGAAGTTCGTTCTGCCTGTCAGCGCCTGGTCCAATCGGCTACCGTCCCTCTGGAAGGTATTTTGGTCCAGGAGATGGTTCGGGGCAACCGGGAGTTGGTTTTGGGATTGAGCCGGGATCCGCAGTTTGGGCCCTGTGTCATGCTGGGGTTGGGCGGTGTGCTGACCGAGATCATCAACGATACGGTTTTTCGGGTTGCACCCCTTGAAGCAGTAGACGCCAGGGAGATGATGCTGGAACTGAGGGCCAAGGCTATTTTGGATCCATTTAGGGGACAGGCCGCTGCCGACCGGGAAACCATCAGCCGCTCTTTAATGGCCATCGGGCGCATAGGACTTGAAAACCCGGCCATTGCCGAAATCGACATCAATCCCATGATCATCGATCCAGACGGACGGGTCAAGGCTGTTGATGCCCTGGTGGTCCTACAAACCGTTTAATCGGGGACCGGGGATCAGGGATCAGGGGCCGGGGTTCAGCCAAATCTATTGATAGGATTCATAGTGCCCTACGGTTATGAGGGCGCAATTGGAAAATAAAGTTTCAAGATGCAAGATGCAAGTTTCAAGTATGAAAACCTTGGACCTTGGACCTTAGACTTTGAACCGGTGTCCCCCGTGCCTTTTCATTTTGTCTCGCCTGGTCTGTGACAATAAATCCATTGACAATTCGGAGCCTGCGAAAGTAATGACCCATCTTATTGAGAAACATTTTCTCTATCCCATTGTCCATCCCAACAGTATCGCCTTTTTCGGGGCCTCGAACCGCTTCACGGCCATGGGCACCAACCTGTTTAATTCCATAAAGTCCCTGGGGTTTCAGGGGTCCCTCTATCCGGTCCATCCCAGGGAGGACCGCGTCTTGGACATAAAGGCCTATCAGGACGTTATGGATCTCCCGGAGGTTCCGGAGTTGGCGATAATGGTCCTGCCCAATGCTCTGGTTTTGGAAACACTGGACAAATGCGGGCGCAAAGGGATCAAACGGGCCATCATCGTCTCCGGTGGATTTAAGGAAGTGGGCGGACAGGGTCCGGACCTGGAAAAAAAACTGATGGCTGTCGCCGATCACTACGGCATCCGCTTTCTGGGGCCGAACTGCCTGGGAGTAACCAATCCCTATCACAAGTTCAATACCACCTTTTTGCCTTTTACAGGACTCCCCGGGTTTATCGGCTTTGCTTCCCAGAGCGGGAGTTTCATAACCCAGATGTTTGATTATCTGGCCGGATACGGATTGGGTTTTTCCACGGCCATCAGCGTCGGCAATGAGGCCAACATCGACCTGGTGGATTGTCTGGAGTATTTGGCCCTTTGTCCCCACACCAAAGTGATCGCCCTGTACATTGAAGCCATCCGCCATGGCCGGGCTTTTATGGAAACCGCCCGGAGGATTGCCGGCCATAAGCCGATCGTAGCCTAGTATGTGGGTGGTTCTGAAACGGGAAAAAGGGCCGGGCTTTCCCATACCGGGGCCTTGGCCGGTCCGGACCGGCTCTATGACGGGGTATTCCGTCAAAGCGGTATCCTACGGGCCGATTCCATCACCGAGCTTTTCGATTTTTGCTCGGTCCTCGGCGCCTCTCCCCTGCCCCGGGGAAACCGGATGATCATACAAACCCATTCCGGGGGACCGGGGGCCACCGCGGCCGATGCCTGCGGCCGAATAGGCCTGGATTTGCCCGGCTTCTCGGAAGAGACCGTTGAAAAGCTCAAGCCCTTCGTGCCCGGTACCGGCAGTCTGAACAACCCTCTGGACATCACTTTTGCCAAAAATCCCCTCGACTATTTTAACGGGATCCCCCAGGCACTCCTGGCCGATCCCCGGGCCGAAGGATTGTTGATGTATTTAATGCTCCCTGACGGGCAACTGGAAAACGGACTCAGGCGGATGGGCCTGCCCGAGGATCAAATTCCGGACCAACTTACAAAATTTGTCGAACAAACGGCCCAGGCCTTAATGGAGTTACCGGAGACCTATCAAAAACCAGTGGTCGGATTTTCTTATCGAGCCCGGACGGACCGACTCATCGGCCTTCTTCAAAACAAGGGCTTTCCGGTCTTCCCTTCTCCCGAACGGGCCGCCAGGGCCATGGCCGCCCTGGTCCGTTACTGCTATTTGCTTGACAGAAACCTCCGGCAAAATATATAAGACCCTCGCAATTCGCTAAAAAAATACCCTCGGGATCATACCCGATATTGAAGGAGGCACTATGCGCGGACTGATGCAAGACTACCCTTTACTGATCTCTTCACTCATTTCTTACGCCGACCTGTACCACGGCGACATGGAACTGGTTTCCAGAACCATTGAAGGTCCTATCCACCGCTACAGCTACCGGGAAGCCCACCAGCGCTCAAAACAGGTGGCCGGTGCCCTTATATCCCTGGGGGTCAACCCCGGTGACCGGATCGGGACTCTGGCCTGGAATGGCTACCGGCATTTAGAACTCTACTTCGGGATTTCAGGCCTGGGTGCCGTACTCCACACCATCAACCCGCGGCTTTTCCCTGAACAGATCGCCTATATCGCCAACCATGCGGAAGACCGATATCTGTTTGTCGATCTTTCCTTTGTTCCTCTCCTGGAATCTTTTGCCGATAAACTTAAGACCATCAAGGGGTACGTGATCATGACCGACGAAGCCCACATGCCTCAAACCCGGCTCCCCAAGGTCTTCTGTTACGAGACCCTGATCCGGGATCAGAACCCTGAATTCATCTGGCCGAAATTTGAGGAGCAAACCGCTTCCAGCCTGTGCTACACCTCCGGCACCACGGGTAATCCCAAAGGCGTACTTTATTCGCACCGTTCCACGGTCCTCCACAGTTACTGTGTCTGCACCATCGACGGTCTGGGCCTCTCCAGCGCCGAGGTGGTCCTGCCGGTAGTGCCCATGTTCCACGCCAATGCCTGGGGAACCCCTTACGCCGCAGCCATGTGCGGAGCGAAGATGGTCTTCCCCGGAGCCAGGATGGACGGCGAGTCCATCTACGAACTGCTCGACACTGAAAGGGTGACCCTGACCATGGCCGTTCCCACGGTCTGGCTGATGCTGCTCCAATACCTGAGGGATACGGGCAAGAAACTGCCTTATCTGAAAAGGGTGGTCATCGGCGGCTCGGCCGCCCCGCGGTCAATGATTCAAGCATTCGACCAGGATTACGAGGTAGAGGTTATCCACGCCTGGGGCATGACCGAGACCAGCCCTCTGGGAACAACCGGCACCCTGAAACCCAATCATGTCACCCTTCCCTATCCGGAGAAATTGGCGATCAAGGCCAAACAAGGCCGGTCCATCTACAATGTGGACCTCAAAATCGTCGATGACGAAGGGAAAGAGCTCCCCCGGGATGGAAAGGCTTTTGGGCACCTCATGGTCCGGGGCCCCTGGATCAGCAGTGGCTATATGAAAGGCGAAGGCGGCCAGGTTATCGATGAAGAGGGTTGGTTCGATACCGGCGACGTAGCCACCCTCGACCCGGAAGGGTTTATGCAGATCACCGATCGATCCAAAGACGTCATCAAATCCGGAGGGGAATGGATCAGTTCCATCGACCTGGAAAACGACGCCCTGGGCCACCCGGCCGTAGCCGAGGCGGCTGTTATCGGCGTGCTCCACCCCAAGTGGGACGAGCGTCCGCTGTTGATCGTGGTCAGAAAGCCCGGTGTTGAATGCTCCAAAGAGGAGATCCTGGATTATATGCGCCGCAAGGTGGCCAAATGGCAGGTCCCGGATGATGTGGTCTTTGTAGAGGAACTCCCCCATACGGCCACGGGGAAGCTCCTAAAGACCAAGCTGCGGAATGATTTCAAAGATTACAAACTCCCCTGAGAATTCGGATTGCGGATTGCGGGTTGCGGAATTTGTAACCATTTAGCCCTTTGAAAAATTTGAAACTTGTTCCTGAAAATCCTGAATTTCTCGAAATCTCCCATAAATCCTGGAAAAAAAATGAATGAACATTCATTCTTTTCT
>JACRBX010000103.1 GCA_016219225.1 Deltaproteobacteria bacterium | reverse complement strand
TTGGGCAGCAGGCTCTGACCCGACGAATCACGGCCTTCTGGGGGTTTATGGATAATGCTTGAACTCTCTCAGATCGAATCCTGGTATCCCGAACCTCTCCGCCCTTTTAAGAAGAATCTTCTTCGGGAATACCTTCAATACAAGATCCTCGAAATCATTTTCACTTCCCCCTATGCCAACAGCCTGGCCTTTATGGGGGGCACGGCGATCCGATTCGTTCATGCCGGAAAACGCTTCTCCGAAGATCTGGATTTCGATAATCGTTCCCTGGATCAGGAAAGTTTTGAAAACCTGGCCGGCCTTCTCCATAATCGATTGACCCTTGAGGGGTACGAAACGGAGGTAAAGAACACCATACGGACCACCTACCGGTCTTCCATTCGCATTCCGAAAATACTCTTTTATAGTGGAATCTCCCGCCACCGGGATGAACGACTTACAATCCAGGTGGATACCGAGCCGCAGGGCTTTGATTACACTCCGGAGAAGGTGATCCTCAATAAGTTTGATGTCTTCGTAAGGATACATGTCGTACCAGTAGATATACTACTGTCGCAGAAGATTACCTGTCTCTTTACCAGAAAACGCCCGATGGGAAGGGATTTTTATGATATCATTTTCTTGCTGGGAAAAAGCAGACCAAATCTTGATTACCTGAAGGACAAACTGGGAATAGCTGATAGGGAAGCAATACGGAAACAGATTCTCCTCAAGTGCAAAGAGCTCGACTTCAGTCATCTTGCCCGTGATGTGGCCCCGTTTCTGATGCAGAAGCAGGAGGCCGAAAAAATTCTTCACTTTTCAGAATATTTAAAGGCTGCTGAGCTTTGATTTGATTGATAAGACTTTGCTTTCTGATGGGTAGAGTATAAAATAAGAAAAAAGACATTGATTTATAACTTCAAGATGATAGGAGGAGGCTATGGATTCGATAAAGGTCCATCCACATGAGGGGGTAACCATTTTAGATGAAAAACAGCTAAGAGAAAAGACCATCGATCAATTAATTCACCAGGCCGTTTTTGGAGAGGCCGCCCAAAAGGCCAATGCCTGCTGGTTGATCTGGGAAGTGGGGCAGGCGGCTGGAATTTATCCGGCTTCCATCCATGCGTTCTACAAGGCCGTCGGCCGCGGAGAGATCCCCCAACCCTTTACCGTTCCGGCCATTAATCTCCGGGCCATGACCTATGATTGCGCCCGGGCAGCTTTTAAGGCCGCGGTTCAAAGAAAGGTCGGGGCCTTGATCTTCGAGATCGCCCGCTCGGAAATCGGCTATACGGCCCAGAGGCCCAGGGAATATTTTTCTGCGGTCATGGCCGCAGCCATAAAAGAGGGTTTTCAGGGACCGTTATTTATCCAGGGGGATCATTTTCAGGTCAGCGGAAAAAGATTCAAGGAAAAACCCGAAGACGAATTAAAGGCCATTGAACAACTCATCCAGGAGGCCATAGAAGCCGGGTTTTACAATATCGACATCGACACCTCCACCCTGGTGGACTTAAGTCAAGCCACGGTGGCCGAACAACAACGGGCCAACTATGAGTTGTGTGCCCGATTTACGACCTTTATTCGAAAACATCAACCGCCGGGAATCACTATCTCCGTGGGCGGTGAGATCGGAGAGGTGGGGGGAAAGAACAGCGACGAAAAGGAACTGCGGGCCTATATGGACGGCCTCATGGCCGCCCTCCCCGCCGGAATCCCTGGTCTTTCTAAAATCAGCATCCAGACCGGGACGAGTCACGGCGGGGTGGTCCTGCCCGACGGCACTTTGGCCCAGGTGGCCATTGATTTTAAGGTCTTGAAGGATCTCTCCCTGGTGGCCAGGACCGGGTACGGCATGGGCGGCACGGTCCAGCACGGGGCCTCCACCCTGCCGGATGAGGCCTTTAATCAGTTTGTCACCCACGACGCCGTGGAGGTGCATCTGGCCACGGGCTTTCAAAATATTATTTATGACCACGAAGAATTTCCTCAAGATTTAAGACAAAATATTTACGATTATTTGAAATCCAAACATGCCGACGAATGGAAGACCGGGAAGACCGAAGAACAGTTTCTTTACAGTACCCGGAAAAAAGGCCTGGGGCCGTTTAAAGCCGAAATGTGGGGTTTACCGGAAGCCGTTCGATCGGCTATTCGAAAGACCCTGGAAGCAAAGTTCGGATTTTATTTTGATCAGCTCCAGGTGGGCGGGACCCAGGATCTGGTTCGTCAATTTATTCCTTTGGTCAAGGTGGAAAAACAACAGGCCGATTTTGGGTTGGGCACGGGTAAGGAAGAGGATGTTTCGGACCTGGCGGATTAGATTGGGGGCTATGAAGGTCGTATTAGTTTAGCTTGTCGGAAAACTATTTTCACCGCAGAGGCGCAGAGAGCGTAAAGAAGATACTTATATTGGTGGGTTACGCTTCGCTGCACCCACCCTACAGAAATTTCGCTATTTCACCGCAGCGGTGAACAAAAACTTACTTTTCAAACACCCCAAGACTTTATGAAAGGAGGGTTTTATGGGTTTTTCTCTCATTCTGGCCATACTGGCATCCAAGTTTAAAAAGGCGGCCAGGATCAATGAAAATTTTAAAAAATTCCTTATGGGGCATGAATGTACTGTTGTCATCAAAACCAGGGATGGAAAAAGAGGAAAGCGGTTCATCTTTAAAGACGGCCGGTTTTCAGCGGACGCCGTTTTAAACGACTATGACACGGCTATGATCTGGGGTGATGCAAAAACAGCCTTCAGCGCCCTAAAAAAAGGGGAGGAAGGGATCAAGGCGGCCCTGCAGAATCACCAGGTGGGTATTGACGGTCAGGTCCATTCCTTTACCTGGTTCGGGGCGGCCATTAAATTTGTCACGGCCTGAAACCCTATGCCGCAATGGGGCACCAACCAAAAATTAAAATACGGTATTTTCATACTAAGCCCCCATACCCCTGGGGCGCAACGAAGCATGAAAGTGTGTTTCTTTAAATTCCGAAATCCGAAATCCGAATTCCGAACTGTATAAGTTGAGGAGGGAATATGAGCTACTGGTCCCATGAATATTTGCTGAGAACCTGGGGCGGTCCCATGGTGCAGGCCGAGTTTTTAAAGGAAGTTCAAAGACCCTTTTTTGTCCCCCGCATATTTTCCGGACTCAATCTTTTTCTGGATAAGGCCGGGCTGCTTCCCGATTCGGTTGATCTGGTGGCTAAGGAGTGCAAGAGCAAGAAGGCCTTTATCGTCACCGATGAATATGCCGTACGATTCACAAGCAAGATCAAGAGTCCCTATGAAAAAAGACACGGAATAAAATTCGAAACCTGGGCCAAGTCCAAACCCGATGCGCCGGTGGATACTATAAAGGACTGCGCCGAAAAGATGCGCCGGTTCGGTCCGGACCTCATCTTTGCCGTGGGCGGCGGGTCGTCTATGGATACGGCCAAGGCCGCCTGGCTGCTCTATGAACATCCGGAGGCCAACTTCGAAATCTTAAGCCCCCTGATCCCCCTCAATCTGCGGCACAAGGCCAAGCTGGTGGCCGTCCCCACCACCAGCGGTACCGGATCGGAGGTGACCGGCATCGCCGTCGTCTCCTTCCCCGACGGCGTCAAGCTGGGTACAGGTGGGGCCTTGCCGGAATTCGTTCCCGACTTTGCCCTCCTGGACCCGACCTTTACCGTGGGAATGCCTCCTGATCTGACCGCCGGAACCGGGGGCGACGCCTTGGCCCATGCCGTAGACGGCTTCATGGCCCCCAGGGCCGATGAACTCAATCAGGCCGTGGCCCTCAAGGCCATAGAGATGGTTTTCGAGTGGCTGCCCAAGGCCGTTCACGACGGCAATGACCTGATGCCCAGGATGAAGATGCAGCAGGCGGCCATGATGGCCGGGATCCCCTTGAGCAATGCCGGTTCCGGCATCTCCCATGCTTTGGGGCACACCATAGGGGGATTGTTCCACATTCATCACGGCATTATGGTTTTATTGTTCCTCCCCTACGAGCTTCAGGTTTATTCAAAAGCGACCGACCGGTATCTGGAGATTTGCGACCGGATGGGTTGCCGGGACAAGGCCTCCGATGAAAAGAGTTTGGCCGACCTCATCGAAAAGATTCGTGCTCTGATGACGAAGATAAACCTGCCCACCAGTCTCAATCAGGCCGGTGTCCCCCGGGATGCATTTGAAAAAAAGCTGGATCGTATCCTGGACCAAACCCCGACCGACCCGGCCTTCTATTTCGGCTGGTACGACCTGACCAGGGAGCAGCTCAAAGATATATTTCTAATGGCTTATGAAGGTAGATTGCTTGATATGAAATCAGAGACCTGGAGGTAGACCGATGAAAGGATATTTTGGAAAATTCCTAAAGGTGGATCTTACCGAAAAAAGGATCGAAGATTTTACCCTCAGTGAGGATGATTTGAAAAATTATGTCGGCGGATCAACCCTGGCAGCTAAAATTATCTATGATTATGTCAAACCGGGAATGGACCCTTTGGCTCCGGAAAACCCCCTGGTCTTTGCCACCGGGCCTTTTATCGGCTCCAATGTGCCCATGGTCAGCCGGGCGGCTATCTGCGGCATCGCTCCGGGGACCGGTCTTTGGGGAGAGGCCACCACGGGCGGGCAATTTCCCACAAGGCTAAAAGGCAGTGGTTTTGACGGCCTGCTCATCTGCGGCCGGGCGGAAAGGCCGGTCTATCTCTATGTGAAGGATGGGAAAGGGGAGATCCGGGATGGGTCTCACCTCTGGGGCCGGGACAGCTATGAAACCCAGGATCTCCTGGCCAGGGAAGTCGATGAGAAGGCCTCCACGGCCTGTATCGGATCGGGAGGGGAAAAATTAATCCGCTTTGCCGGGATCATGAACGACGAAGGCCGGACCGCCGGCCGGTGCGGTTTGGGGGCCTTGATGGGCGCAAAAAATCTTAAGGCCGTGGTCGTTTCTGGAAACCAAAAGGCAGAGCCGTCCGACCAGGAAAAGCTTAGAAGCCTCATCAATGAGGCCCGGGAATGCATTCAGAGCTTTCCCAACAAGAACGGCTATCACCTCTTCGGAACGAATATGTACATGGATCTGGGGATGCGTCTGGCCGATGTGCCGGTCAAGTATTTTACCAAGAGCGTCTTTCCGGCGGCCAAGCTCCACGGTCCGGCCTTTCGGTCCCGCTATAATATGACCCATTATGCCTGTAGCGGCTGTCCCATCGGTTGCGGCAGGGTCATCAAGGACTTCAGCGAAGAGATCAAAAGGGTGGATGGCCCGGAATATGAGACCGTGGCCGCCTTCGGCCCCTTGTGCCTGAACTTCGACATCGATTCCGTGGTCCGGGCCAACCATCTGTGTAATGTCCATGGCATCGATACCATCTCGGCCGGGGTCTCCATTGCCTTTGCCATGCACCTGTATGAGAAGGGGATCCTGACCCGGGAAAAGGCGGAGATGGAAATTACCTGGGGCGATGGGGCCGTCATCCTAAAGCTCCTGGAAATGATGATCCGCCAGGAGGGCATCGGCGTCCTTTTGTCCAAGGGCGTCAAGGTCATGGCCAATGAGCTTGGGGTCGATCCCGAAGAAGCGGCTCAGGTGAAAGGCCTGGAATTTCCCATGCATGATCCCCGGGCCTATCAGGGGGCAGCCCTGGCCTATGCCGTAGGCCCAAGAGGGGCCTGTCATTTGAAAGGCAGTTTTTATAATCTGGATGCCCCGGGAAATGAAACCGGATTGGACGTCGGCATCACCTTTTCCAATAAAAATGACCCCCGGCAAAAAGGGGCCATGACGGCCAAGATATTGCACTTCTGTGAGCTTTACAACAGCTTCACCTTGTGCGAGTTTTCCCCGTTGCCGGCTGCCCTGATCGCCCGGATACTTTCGGCCGTTACCGGTACAAATTTTAAGACCATGGATTTACTTGCCTTCGGAGAGCGCTCCCTGAACCTCAAGCGGGCCATCAACAATCTGCTGGGCGTAACCCGAAAGGATGACCATTTGCCGCGAATCGCCCGCCAGGCCTTGAAAGAAGGCTCCACCGCCGGGATAGAGCCGGATATGGATCTGATGCTCAAGGAATTCTACGCCGTCAGTGCCTGGGACTGGGAAACGGGAAAACCGGCCAGGGAAAAACTCCAGGAGTTGGGACTTCAACAGGCAGCCAGGGATCTCTGGGGATAAAAGCTTATCCGAAAAACATGAAGAAAATAAAAGGATTTGAATCATGAACGCGGATGTGATTGTGATCGGCGCCGGACTGGCCGGAATGATGGCCGCCTATGCCGCCCGGGCCGAGGGGGCAGAGGTACTATTAATAGACAAAGGATCTGTGGGCCGGGGGACCAATTCGGCCATGGCTAACGGGGTCTTTGCCGCACCCACTACCGAATACAGTCTGGAAGCCTATGTGGCGGATACGATCGAGGTTGGCCGGAGGATCAACGATGTTGATTATGTAAAACGGATTGCCCGGGAGGCCCCCGGAACCATGACCACCCTTAAGGCCATGGGGCTTGACCTGGAAGAACGAAGGGGCCAGTTTTTTGTGCGCACCCCGAATCCCGATACCATCCCCGGCCTGGTTATGGTAAAGACCATCGCCCAAAAGATAAGCGGCCTGGAAGGGGCGACCCTATTAAAAAATTTTTATTGCACCGAACTGCTGGGGGAAGAAAAAATTAACGGGGTTAAAGGATTTGATGAAAAGGGACAAGAAATGGTCCTGACGGCCCCGGCGACCATTCTGGCCACCGGCGGTGCGGGTGGGATTTATCTCCGGAACGACAACCAGAAAAGCACCATGGGCCAGGGATATGCCCTGGCGGCCAGGGCCGGTCTTTCCCTCTGGGACATGGAATTCGTGCAGTTTTACCCTTTGGTGTTGAATGAGCCGCGCCTGCCGTCCATGCTGGTCTATCCCCCTTACCCGAAAGAACTCAAGTTGATCAATGCCTCCGGTGAAGATCTTCTGAAGAAATGGCAGGTGGACAATATCAACACAGCCGCTATGACCAAACGGGATGCCTTTTCGGTCTTACTTTATGAAGAAGACCAAAAAGGTCCGGTTTATCTGGACGGCAGTGCGATTCCGGAAGAACCCTGGGAAGACCTTCGAAAGAGCCTTTTTAAAAAGGTCCGTTTAGACGTACAAAGAAGATCGATAGCTGTGGCACCGGCGGTCCATTTTTTTATGGGGGGTGTCCGGACCGATGCCCGGGGAGGGACGGCCTTACCCGGTCTATTTGCCTGCGGGGAAATCGTCTCCGGGCTCCATGGGGCTAACCGGCGGGGAGGCAATGCCCTGACCGAATGTGCGGTCATGGGTAAAATTGCCGGCCGGAGTGCGGCCCTCTATGCCCGG
This sequence comes from Deltaproteobacteria bacterium, assembly GCA_016219225.1. Classification (NCBI taxonomy): domain Bacteria; kingdom Pseudomonadati; phylum Myxococcota; class Myxococcia; species Deltaproteobacteria bacterium. The sequence goes on along the minus strand of JACRBX010000103.1, from coordinate 25,070 downwards.
ACCAACCCGTTGGCCAGGACCTCAGTGCAAAAGGAATCAATGGGTTGGACTCCAGGGGAAAAGCCATCCCTGGACCGGCTCAGGGACCTTCGGCAAAAGATGCGGGCCATTGCCTGGAATCAGGCCGGTATCCTGCGCACAGAAGCCGGGATGAAGCACGGCCTGGCGGAAATCGAAGCGCTTCGGGCCCAATTACAGACCCTGATGTCGCACACCATCGAAGAAAGACGGCTCAAAGAAGATCTTCTTTCCGGGGTACTGGTAACCCAAGCCATCCTGAACGCCGGCCTCGCCCGTCAGGAGAGCCGGGGCAGCTTTATCCGCCAGGACTTTCTCCAGGAAGATGATCAAAACTGGCAGAAGAATTCCTGCCTGATCTATGATTCGGCGAAAGCCTCTTTTTCGTTAAGCCACGAAGATGCTCGTTTGGTGGAGGATTAAGCAGATGGCTTGGCAAAAACTCGTCATTCCGGTGAACCCCGGATCAGGTCCGGGGCAGGCACCGGAATCCAGGGTCTTTTCGTCTCAGATAATTTCTGGATTCCGGTTTTCACCGGAATGACGGAGGGGTTACCGACACGATTTCAAAAAGCTAAATGGATACTTTTTGTCGAATTTTTAATCAGCTCAACGTATCTGCCTCGGCTTTAACCAGGGCCAGCCTGGCCTGGACCAGCTTTTTATACTTGACTTCGGCCTTGGCCAGGTTCTTGGCCGCAAAGGCCTTAAGTAGATCGCCTTCTATCTCCGCTACCTCCAGGCGTTCATAGTAATCCATCGATTCCTTTAGATGGGCTACGACGATTTTGCCGGTCAGCAGGGGGTGGTTGTTGGTGACATTGGCCTCTTTATAGCGGGTCCCATGCTCGAGTTCCACCTCCAGGCCGGCCCGGAATTCTTCGAGAGGAATTTTCATCCCCCGGGGTTTGACTTCGTTTAATATAATTTGCGCCTCCTCCGGTTTGACCTCGGCCTTTTTTAACCTGGTCCAATCCCGAATACCCAGGGCCGTGCAGACCCTTTTGACTTCTTCCCCAGTCACATACTCTGGCAGCTTCATCCGAAATCTCCTTTTACAAATAAAGTTAAATAAAAGAGGTCTCTTGCAAAAAACTATTTATTAATTTGCCACGGTCAATGATTATGGTCAATTAAAAAATTTTCCATCCTAAGACCTGAACCCGATCAAAAGGCTTGACAGATTAGTAAAAATGTTTTATTTTTTTACCAGTCAGGAGAACAGAATATGAAAGCCGTCACCGTATCCCAAAAAGGTCAAGTGGCCATACCTAAGGAAATCAGGGAAAGGCTCCGCATTAAAACCGGAGACCAATTAATATTTAAAATTTCTAAAGGCAAAATTATTTTAGAACCCACTATAAATGTTCCCAGGTCCCAGGCCTGGTTTTGGACGGAAGAGATCCAACAAAAAATAAAAAAGGCGGAAAAAAACTTCCAGGCCGGTAATTTTAAGAGGTATGACCGTATCGATGATCTCTTAGGGGATCTAAAAGAGTGAATCAGATTGTCCTATCCATCGAAGCCGAATTTCTTTCGCAGTATGACCTCCTCCCCAAAGATATCAAAAAGAAATTCAAAAAACAGTTAGCTTTTCTAAAAGATAATCCCAAACATAGATCTTTACAGGTGCATCAAATTGAAGGCTCGGATTATTGGGAATTTTACGTAGATAAAGGCTATCGGTGTGTCTTTAAAAAAGAAGGCCCCATCTATCAACTCCATTTTGTGGGTACCCATGATTTGATTGATAAATTTTAGATATCTTTGGCTATGTTTTATCCTCATTCCTTAGCTCCGGCCTGGAATGAAAGACCTTCCTTGGAAAATCAGCAAAAATCCTTAGCCATTTTAAGAAAAAGGACTTCCCAGTTCAACTGGGCGTTGACATTTTGGGTGTTATAGATCGCAGCCTGGCTGAGCAGGGTCATCCGTTTCAGCCAGACATGATGGGGCAGGCTGAAGGCCAGGGCCCGGACCCGCTCTCTTAAATGGGGCAGAAGCGACACTTTATCTTCCAAACCGGCCCGGACCCAGATAAGATCGCGAAGGCACCACTGGCCGATCTCCAGATTTTCCTGGGTCTCTTCCCTGGAACCCAGCCAGCTTTTGGCCCAAGCCAATAACTGGGCCATCCCGGCCTGGGAGAAACCTTCCAACTGACTGATCCAGGCCTCCTGCTTCTTCCAGAAATTGGTCTTCAGAAATTCAAAGGCCCGCCCCAGGCTCCCTCCGGACACCAGACTCAATGCCTGGGCCTCTTCCCTGGACAGCCCCTTTTCTTCCATTAATTTTTCAGTGATCAGGGACAGGGAAAGGGGGTTGAAGCCGATGGTCATACAACGGGAGACCAGGGTGGGCAATAATTCCCCGGGATCTCTCACCAGGAGCACAAAGAGGGTCCCCGGCGGTGGTTCTTCCAGGGTTTTTAAAAAGGCATTGGCCGCTGGCTCATTCAGGTCCGAGGCCATATCCAAAAGGCAGAGGCGAAAGCGGCCCAGGGCCGGCCCATAGGCCAGTTGCTGGCCCAGATTGCGAATCTGTTCGATCCGGATATTGACCCCTTCGGGTTTTAGATGGATGAAATCCGGATGAATCCCCTTCTGAATTTTTTGACAGGAGGGGCATTGATCGCATCCCCCCTCCGGCCCGGGCCGGTCGCAGTTCAAGGCCTTGGCCAGCTCCAGGGCGGTCTTTTTTTTCCCTATCCCTTCCGGTCCGCTGAATAGATAGGCATGATGGAGCTTGTCCCTTTGCAGGGATTGTTTCAGATTTTCTACGGCCCGGTCCTGGCCTTGAATGTGGGTAAAGGACATTTAATTTATTCTTTCGTTTATTTCCCTAATCCTTCTCATCGGCTTCCAGAATTTTTCTCTCCAGGTATCCCTTGGCCTGATCTACGAAAGGAAGGAGATATGTTTGATAAGCCTGTATTTAACTTCTTTTTTCAATTAAGGCTCTCTCTTTATAGTCATTAATAATATATTCCATGAAATCGTCGCCTTCGTCTGTTATGGTCAGCATAAAGTCAAGATAGAGCCCCCAGTCGTTAATGACCAGGGGGATGCCCCTTATGGCACTGGCCGCCACACAAGCCGCCACACGGTTCAATACCAATAGTTCGACTTCTCTTCTTAGAAGGGTTTCCAAATCCGACCAGATCTCATTTTCCCCCTGGTAAAAAACCTCTTCCTCGTACTCTACGGGGTGCCTTTGTTCGGGATAAAAATATACGGCGATATCCACGTCCGATAGTTTCGTCGCCCTTCCCTGGGCTTGCGAGCCGAATAAAAAGGCAAAAGCAACATCCCTCCGGGTTTCAAAGTAGTTTATTATTGGTTTGATATCCATATCGTTAATAGATAATAAAGTTCGGAGTTAAAGGGTTCGGAGTTCGGAGAAACCCGGTTTCCTGTTTCGTAGCGTCCCATAGTACTACAGCGACACTTTTCCAGTCATTCCCGAATGTTTTTATCGGGAATCCAGGTTTTTCCAGAAAATGAGAAAACCAAAGTCCCTGGATTCCGCTCCCCGATTTAGACATTCGGGGACAGGCTTTAAAGCATGCTGGAATGACGAGCTAACTCCATGCTTAAGTAATATTTGCTGTAGGGGCGGGTTTAAATCCCGCCCCTACGACGGCGGCGGTATTTTCATGCTTCAGCGGTGCCCGCCTCAAGCGGGCATGAGCCTCAAGTAAAAATAGGTCAGGCATCTTGCCTGACATGAGGGGCTTGGGATGAAAAGAGTATAAAATAGGCCCTGGCCGGAATCAAGAAGAAAAATCAGAACAATTGAGATGGTTAGGCCGGGGAGGCCATGGGCCATAAGACCCGGATGGTCGTACCGGTCTCTTGACCGGTGGTTATAGCAAAAGTCCCTCCTAAAAGTTCGGCCCGTTCTTTCATACTGGCGAGTCCCAAGCCTTTTCTCGAATCGTCCATTTGCATTTTCCTTCCCAGATCGAACCCCTGCCCATTGTCCCGGATAACCAGTTCTATCCCCTGGGCCGTGTTTCCCAGGGAGAGGGTTACGGAGGTTGCTCCACTATGTTTAGCGATATTATTCATGGCCTCCTGGACGATTCGAAAGATTGGAGTGTGCAAGGCATCAGGGATCTCGTTATCTTCGATAGCGATCTGTTTTTCAACAACCAGGCTGGAATAGGTTTTTTGATATTCCCGGCAGAACCAATGGATGGCCGGGACGATGCCTAAGTCATCCAATACCGAGGGACGTAAATCAGCCATGATCCGGCGGGTCTCATCAATAATCTGTCTGACACGAAGTACGAGATCTTGTACCTTAGCCCGGTCCTTTTCATCCGGTATGACCTCACCGAGTTGCTCAATTCTGAACTTGAGAGCGCTCAACATGGCGGCAATGCCGTCGTGAAGATCTCCGGCAATTTTTCTCCTTTCCCTTTCATAGGCGGTCATCAGCTCCGACGAAAGGTAGCGGAGTTGTTTCTCCGATTCCTCCAGCCGCTCATCCATTTTTTTGCGCTCGGTGATATCGCTCAACGTAGCCCGCCAGACCAGCGCCCCTCCGCTATCCCGCGTCACGGCGGTCTTCATCTGCACCCAGAACAGTCTGCCGTCATCTCCCTTCATCCGCAGTTCAAAGGTCGGCGGCGGTTTTCCTTCGAAGAGTCGTTTGAGGAACAGGTAGTACAGGTCCTGGTCATCCCGGAAGATAAAGCGGGACAAAGGCTGCCCGGCCAACCGGCTTCTATCCAGGCCGAGCATTTGGGTGGCAGTCAGATTGGCTTCCAAAATCAGCCCGTGCTCGCTGAGGGTCAAATACCCGACCGGGGCCAGATCATAGAGGTCAAAGTACCTGTCCCGGGTTGTTTCAAGGTCTTCCTGGGCCCGGCGCAGCTCCTCATTTTGCATCTCCAGCTCGATCTGGTGGACCTGCAATTCGTGAAATAATCGGCCGGTTTCTTCCGGTGCCATGGCACCCCGGTCATGGGATTGTTGCTTCAGTCTTTCCTCGGCCTGCCGTCGGAGGGTCTGCCCTGTGTCTGTCGAGGGATCGCTGCGATCATTTTGAGGAGTCTTATTTTCGGCCATTTTTTTACACCTCCGGAAATATTACACCTCCGGGGAATATTTACATCTCCTTTTTATTGTCCATCCGCTGTTTCGCCGATCGTTCTGCCGCCTCCGGTCGATCACCGAGATTGAAGGTGACCACGACCACCTGCCAGCCCGGCAGGGCCACGGGCACGGCGCTCATGTCTGTCCGGACGATGCTCCCATTTTTCTTGACCAATCCGGTCTCGATGTGCTCCACCAGGCGCTGCTCTTTGGCTGCCCGGGCCGCGGCCGACTCTCCTGCCGACAGGGGGCTGCCGTCCGGCCTGAGAAATTTCTGCCGTTGGTAATCTTTCCGGAGCAGATCGGCCCGGGGAACCTCCAACATCTTTTCCAGCGCCGGATTCACATAGACGATCCGGCCTTCGTCGTCGAGCACCGAGACGCCCACGGGCAATATCTCGAACAGGGTACGAAGCTTTTCTTCGCTATCGGCCAGGGCCATATGCAATTTTTTCTGTTCCGTGATATCCACAAAGGTCAGCACCGCGCCCTCGATGACGTTTTCCAGGGTGCGATAGGGCTGGATGCGCATCTGGAACCAGTGCCCCTCCTGGGTCTCCACCTGTTTTTCTTTGGGGATCAGCGTATCGAGTACGGCCCGGGTGTCCGGCACCAGGCGGTCATAGTCCTTGAACCGGGAGACGATGTCGCTCACCGGCCGGCCGAGGTCGGTCTGAATCAGGTTGATGACGCTGGTCGTGGCCGGGGTATAGCGTTGAATACGCAATTGATGGTCCAGAAAAAGAGTGCCGATGTTGGTGCCGGCCATGAGGTTATTCATATCGTTGTTGGCCCTGGATAACTCTTCGATCTTTTTTTGGAGCTCCGTATTGACCGTTACCAATTCCTCGTTGATCGATTGCAGCTCTTCTTTGGAGGTCTCCAGCTCTTCATTGGTGGATTGGAGTTCTTCATTCGACGATTGCAGCTCTTCATTGGTGGACTTGAGCTCTTCGTTGGCCGTCTCCAGCTCCTCGACGGTCGTTTGCAGGTATTCTTCTTTGGCCCGCAGTTCCCGCTCCAGCGTGAGGAGCTGATGATCCTTGCCGTCTATGGGCGCTTCCGCCGCTTCCGTCGTCTGTTGGATTGCGGGCGTCACGTCTTCAAAGATGACTACCGCCAGTCCGGGTCCGGCCTCCTGTTTCATCACCGGCCGGATGGTCAGATTGACGACGGAGCGGTCCCCGTTGGATTTTACCTGGAGGCCCTCGTAGCGGACGCTCTTTTGCTGGGTCAGGGCCTTGCGTACCCCGGAGGTCAATTCCATCCGCAACCCCTCTCGGGCCATGCGCAGCAGGTTCAGGCTGGCCTCCCCGGCCGCCGGCTCCAGGTATTTGCCGGTGCGGCCGTGAATATAAAGGACCTCGAACTCGGCGTTGACCAGCAGGCTGGCCGGGGCATAGTCCTCCAGCAAAACCCGCTCCGTTAATTGGCGGACCCCGCCCTTCGGCGCCGGCTCGCCCCCGGCCCGGCCGCGTCGCATAGCCACCTCGGTCTCCAGAGGCGATGCATAAGGACCGATGACGGCGTGGGGTACACCCACGGCTTTGCGTTGATAAATCTTCCACTTTTTGTCCGCTACGGCAAACAGACTGATAAACTCTCCGATCGTTTCCGAGTTACCCAAAAAGAGATAACCGTTCTGGTTCAAGGCATAGTGGAACAGGGGGAGTATTTTTTTCTGGGCTTCACCATCCAGGTAGATCAGGAGGTTCCGGCAACTGAGTAGATCGATTTTGGAAAAAGGCGGGTCCTTGAGCACGTCCTGCAAGGCAAAGACCACCATGTCGCGGATATGCTTGTTGATGCGGTAGGAGCTTTCCTCCTGGGCAAAAAACCGCGACAGTCGTTCCGGGGAGACGTCGGCGGCAATACTGTCGGGATAGATCCCGGCCCGGGCTTTTTCGATGGCCTCGGGGTCGATATCGGTGGCAAAGACCTGGGTCTGGAAGTTCTCTTTTATCCCGTCCAGATATTCCCGGATGAGGATAGCCAGGGAGTAGGCTTCTTCACCGGTGGAACAGCCCGGGACCCAGATCCGCACATTCGCACCCTGGGGCTTGCCGGCAAAGAGTCGGGGGATGACCTGTTCCCGGATGGATTCGAAGGCCGGCGGGTCGCGAAAGAAATTGGTGACGCCGATCAGAAGCTCCCGAAAAAGGGACTCCACTTCCACTGGGTTTTCCCGCAGGTAACGCACATAATCTTCGAAACGGTCGATCTGGGCCACGGCCATGCGCCGCTCGATGCGCCGTTGGATGGTGTTTTGCTTGTACTGGGAAAAATCATGGCTCGTTTGGGCGCGCAGCAGAATGAACACCTTTTTCAGGTTGTCGCCGGCACTGGGAGGTGGGGCAGAGACGGGCTTTGGCCGGTGACCGAAGGCGTGTTGCCCGTAGGCGATCAGTTGCTCCGGCATCTTGTCCGGTGGCAGGACATAGTCCACCAGGCCGGTGGCGATGGCGCTCCGGGGCATGCCGTCATAGGCCGCCGATTCCGAACTTTGGGCCATGGCCATCCCGCCTTCGCCCTTGATGGCTTTGAGCCCCAGGGTGCCGTCGGTGCCGGTGCCCGACAGGACGATGCAGATGGCCCGCTCGTGCTGGTCCTGGGCCAGGGAGCGAAAGAAAAAATCAATCGGCAGACGCAGGCCACGGGGGGCCTCGGGTTCCAGCAGGTGCAGCTTGCCGTTCAAAAAGGCCATATCCCTGTTCGGCGGAATGACATAGACGCAGTTGGGCTCTACCTCCATCCCGTCCTCCACCTTGAAAACCCGCATCCGGGTGTACTGTCTGACCAGATCGATCAGGATGCTTTTGTGGTCGGGGTCCAGATGCTGCACCACCACAAAGGCCATCCCGGTTTCCGTGTCCGGGGGCATAGCGGCAAAGAAGGCCTCGATGGCGGCCAACCCCCCGGCCGAGGCGCCGATCCCGACGATGGGAAAGCCCGATTCCTGAGGTTTGACCGCTTCCGTTTTGGCCTTGGGTGGGACCTCAACCGCTGCGCCTGGTCCTTTTTCAGGGCCGGGGCCCTTCTTTTTTACCATTTGGCTTCCCTTTCCTGGTCCGTCCGGTGATGCGGAACCCTCCGATTTTAGAGGGTTCCTTCAATGAGTTTTTCTTCAATTATTGATCGTATACCTCCCTGAGGGGTTCGTCAAAAGAAAAATTCGGTCTTTTTTCTTCTTGAACCTTTTTAGCTTTCTATTTTATACTCTTTTTCATCTTTAGGGAAAGGGGAAGGGCTATGAAAATCGAGGAATTCCAGGAAATACGCTACCAAAAGGAAGACAGCGGCATCGTGACGGTCACGCTGAACATCCCGAAACGAAAGAACGCCCTGAGTATTTATACTTTTTTTGAGCTGTTCTGGGCCGTGGAGGCCATGGAAAAGGATGACACCGCCTGGGTGATGATCCTGACCGGGGCCAGGGACCCCGATTCCGATGATCCCACCAAAGAAGCCTTCAGCAGCGGCGGCTATTTTGATGCCGCCGGTCTGGTGTCGATGAGCGATGAGGTCAGGGCCCAGATCGATCCGACGGATATCGCCCAGAAGAAACTGACCCTGAAGATGTGGCAGTTCGACAAACCGGTCATCGCTGCCGTCAACGGTCTGGTCATTGGCGGGGCCTTCACCATGTGTCTGTCCTGCTGCGACCTGATCTATTGCTCCGAATATGCCTGGGCCTCACTCCCCTTCGTCGGGTTGGGCATCATTCCCGAGCTGGCCTCCAGTTATCTGTTGCCCAGGCTGATCGGCTTTCAGCGGGCCAAGGAGATCATGTTCTTTGCCGAACGGCTAACCGCTCAGGAGCTTTTCGATCTGGGCTTGATCAATAAGGTATTGCCTCACGATCAACTGTTGCCTTACGTCCGGGAAAGGGCTTTGAAACTGATCCCGCCCCAGGGGGCCGGTAATGCGGTCCGGCTGGCCAAGCGGGCCATCCATAAACCCTTACTGGAGGCCGTGACTACGGCCCTGGATCTGGAAAACAAAGGGCTGAATGAAGCCTTCGCCACCGCGGACTTCATAGAAGCCCTGACGGCCCGGAAGGAGAAGCGGGCCCCGGTATTCAAAGGCAAGTGATGAAGGGTCCTGATCGTGGTCCATTTCAAAAGGGAACCCCAAAAATCACCCTGGAACAGGGTAAAAGGGCCGCCCCGGCCCTGGTTATTTCAGACCGAAAAAAGCCGGCAGAAAGGTGGAAAGGGGGGGAAAAAAGATGGTGGCCAAAAGGGCCGCAACCATAATGGCCACAAAAGGGATCACCGATTTGGAAATATCCTCCAGGGAAAGGCCTGCGATATTGGCAATCACATAAAGGTTTACCGCTACCGGGGGAGTGATCTGACCGATCGCCAGATTCAGGGTCATGACCACGCCGAACCAGACCGGGTCCCAATGGAAATAGGCCATGATGGGAATGAGAATAGGGAGAAATACATAATAGATGGAAATGGCGTCCATCAACATGCCGGCGATAAAAAGCATGACGTTTATCAGCAGCAATATGACCATGGGGTTGGAAGACAGAGAAAGGAGGCTGGAAGAGGCTTTGTCCATCACCCCGAGGGTGGAGCCGGTCCAGGAAAAAAGACCGGCAAAGGCCACAATGAACATGATCACGGCCGAGGACAGGACCGCATCTTTGAAGATAGCGTAAAGGGTTTGCAGGGTAAGGCTCCGATAAATAACTAGTCCCAAAAAGAGGCCGTAAAAAACCGCCACCACCGCCGCTTCGGTGGCGGTAAAGACCCCACCATAGATGCCGCTTAAAATGACCGCCGGGGCCAGGAGTCCCCAGAGGGCCTCTTTAAAGGCCTGCCGGATCTCGGCCGCTGTTCCCCAATGCCCCCCTTTCCAGCCGTGTTTTCGGGCAATGAAATAGGAAGGGATGATGAGAAATAAGGCGGTCATTACCCCCGGAATGACCCCGGCGGCAAAAAGGGCCGGGATGGAAGTGCTGGTGATCACCCCGTAGATGATAAAGGCAATACTGGGGGGTATGACAATGGCCAGGGAACCCGAGCTGGCGATCAGGGCGGCCGTATAGCCCCGGCGGTATCCCAAGGCCACCATGGCCGGGAAAAGGATGACGCCCAGGGCGGCCGTATCGGCCGGGCCTGAACCGGAAATACCGGCAAAGATGACCCCCACGATGATGGTCACAATGGCCAGTCCTCCGGGGATGGGCCCCACCAGGAGACTGATAAAATGGATGAGCCTTTTGGATATTCCGCAGCGATCCAGGATAAGACCGGCCAGGATAAAGAAAGGAAGGGCCAGGAGCTGGAACTTGGCCACATTGGCATAAAAGTTGGAGGCAATGACCTGGATGCCCAGATGATAGTTCCCGATGAGCAGGATGGAGGTAAAGCCGAGGCAGGTGGCCACCGGCACGCCCAGGATAAGGAGGAACAAAAAGACCAGGAAGAACAGCAGGACCGATTCCATCAGGCGGCCCCTTTCCACTCTTTCCAGGCCGCTTCTGTCAGGCGAATCAAAATTAAGAGCCCACCTACTGGAATGGCCAGGGTGTACCACCATTGGGGAATATTCAAGGCCTCGGTCTGGATGTTCAGGCTGATTTCATCCCGGACCTGAGAGACGCCGAACCAGATCAGAAGAAAGACCGTGGCAAAGGTCAAAAAGGTGGCCAGGGGGAAAAGCACCTTTTTTCCGAAAATCGGGAAGCGGAGGGACAGGAGATTAAAGCCCAGGTGAATGCCCCTCCTGAACCCGGCGGCGGCCCCCAACATGGTAAGCCAGACCAGGCAGGCCACCTCTATTTCTTCGGTAAAGGCAAAGGAGTAGCGGATAAAATAACGGGTTACCACATTGGCAAAGGCCAGGAGGCACATAAAAAAAAGGAGAAATACGCCGGCCGCCTCTTCCCCGTGTTCGGAAATTTTTTTGAGCATTAGTCCTCAATCAGAACATAAAAGAGAATATCGAATGTCGAAGGAAGGAAAAAGCAAACCATTTAAACACCGGATTTACGTTTTCAAGGGACTACGGATCGGAAACCTCTGCGCTTTTTAAGAATCCATCATTTTCACTTCATGATTCGATGTTCGATATTCGATATTCTCTTTTTTATTTCTTTCTTCCTGCCTGCTGGACCTCCTTTTCCGCCAGTTTAACCAGATCCGGACCTATTTCTTTCTCCCATTTTTCATAGACGGGCCGGGTTTTTTTAATAAAGGCCTTGCTTTGATCCGGAGTAAGGACCGTGACTTCCATGCCGTTTTTTTTCAATTGTTCCAGGGCCGACATGGTCCCTTCCAGCCCTTCGCGAGCCCCTTTCTTCTGCCACCGTACCGTCTCCTCGGCCGCCTTTTTAATGGCCTCTTTATCTAAAGGGGAAAGACCATCCCAGACCTCTTTGCTCATTCCGAGGATGAGGGGGTCTATGGCATACCCCCAGACCGTCATGTATTTATGAACCTGCCATAATTTGTTGGGGATAATGACCGAGACCACCGGATTTTCCTGACCGTCAACCGTTCCCTGCTGGAAGGCCGAAAGAGCTTCCCCCCAGTTCATGGAGACCGGGTTGGCGCCCATGGACTTAAAGGTGTCGATAAAGATAGGGGAACCCACCACCCGGACTTTCAGACCATCGAGGTCCTCCGGTTTTTTAACGGCCCGCTTGCTGTTGGTCAGATCCCGGTAGCCGTTTTCCCCCCAGCCGAGAACCACCACCCCTTTATCTTCTATCATTTTGGAGAGACGCTTCCCGGTTTCTCCATTTTCCACGGCATCCAGGGCCTTATAATCGGGGAAGAAAAAGGGCAAGGAAAAAAGATTCAGTTCTTTGATTGTCGTGGACCAGTTTATGGTCGAGCCAAGGGCGAAATCGATGACCCCTTGCTTCATCAAAAGGAATTCGTTGGTTTGTTTTCCGGCGAAGAGTTGGCCGCTGTAATAGGGTTTGATATTGATACGACCGTCCGTGGCCTTTTTCACCGCTTCGGCAAAGCGGGCCGCCCCCTCTCCCCAGGGGCCGGTAGGACCAACCACAATACTCATCTTATATTCCGGCTTATAGGTCATACAAAATCCCAAGGATACTGCTCCAAGGATAAGGATACAGAAAACCGTCAAGGCGAGACATTTTTTCCCCATGATGCTTCCTCCAGATTGAGTTGGTTTTATTAAGATGGTCTGATAAAACGTTCAGCTATCATACTTTTTCTTGTGGACTTCGTCAAAAATTTTTTAAGTTTTCTGCCTTTAAATCCTTCCAATAAATCATACTTGCGCCCTGTCTTACGTTTAAGCCGGATCCGGTCGGGGATGGAAACAACCGGAATCGACTCCCCTTTTTTTTAAATGGAAACGGCCCTCTTTTTAAGAAGGGGATAAGGAACATATGGGATTTTCATATAAGGCCGCCTTAAGAGATAAATTTTGTTGTTCTGAAATCCTGATCTTATTGTACTCGGGATTTCCACTGGTTGGGGTCGCGGCGGGCATGGAATACGGAAATGATCACAACTCGTTCAGGATCAATCAGGTAATAAATGCCGAAAGGGAAGCGGTGGATCAGTGCTCGCCGGACCTGTTTAGAAACAACCGGGTAGAGGGCGGGATTGCGTTGAAGTGAAGAAAGAGCCGCTTCAACACAGAGGAGAAAATCGTTTCCTAAACCGAGCTGTCGGCCTTCATACCATTCATAGGCTTCGATCAATTCCGATTCAGCCTCGGGGCGGAAAACAATTTCCCTCGTCATTTTCGTGATTTTATTTTTGATTTAACCTCTTCCCAAGAAGTAACTTCTTCAGGATTTTTCTCATAAGCAGAGATTCGCCTATCAAGTTCTTCTCTTTGGGCCTGGGTTGTTTCCAGTAAATGCTGGTCGTTAACAATCGAATCCCAGATTTCTTCCACATAGAGAATTCTCTCTGAAACACTTAACCTTTTGATCTCTCTCAAATCTACCGTTTCCATATTTTTCTCCTAAAAAAATAATAACGGCTGGCTACCGGCTTTCATTGGAATGACTTCAAAAGTTATTTTCTGGCATCTTTTCCACCCTTCAGACAACTTACTTATACACCCCATATTCTTTTGTGAAATCGATCATGGCATGCATGGTGTCTGCCTTCCCCTCATCCATGGCGGTTCCCCAGGACATCATGTAGCCACCATCCTGGCCGACCGTATCGATAAGGTTTTTGCAGTAGGCCTTGACCCCCTCCGGGGTGCCGGTCAGGATCAGGCCGGCCGGAACATTTCCACCAATACCTATTTTGCCCCCAACGGCTTCCTTGACCTTGACCAGATCGGTCCGGTCGAAGAGCCAGAAGCTGGAGGCTTTGGGGAGCTCCTTGAGATACTCCAGTCGTTTATTATAGCCCCCCTCGCAGAAGGGAAAGGCCACAATCCCCTCTTCCGCCAACCCGAGGATGACGGCCTTCAGGGAAGGCCAGTAGAACCTCTTGAACTGGGCGTCGGACATAAAACCGTCGGCCCCTTTATGGAGCGGCATAAATATGGTTGGAATGCCGCTCATGTTCGCCCCGCGAATGCCCTGCTTGATGGCGATGGGCGTGATCCTTTCGAGGGCTTTTTCGAGTTTCTCGGGCTGCCGGTACATGTCCAGCATAATGGCCCGGGTACCCCTCAGGGTATCGGCCAGGATATCGAAGGGGGCTTTTGAGGCGCCGCCCCAGATAGGAGGAAAACCCAGAGCCTTGGTTTTGGCAGTAAAGGCCCCGACCTTTTCGATCCAGGGCATGGCCGCATTTCCGGCATCCAGCAAGGCCTTGAAGGCATTTTGGACCGGTGGAACACCAAAAGGGATCATCTGAACGGAGACGAGAACCATTTCCCACATGTCGGTGAAGGGGGAAAGCATTTTCAGGGGCTCCAGGGCCCCGAAGACCCGGGGCATATAGGTCCTGAGCCAGAAATCGGTGGGATCATCGATGAGGGCGTCATACTCATCGGCCATCATGTATTCGCCTTCAATGTATTGATAGCCCGATTCCTTCGGCAGGTTATAGCCGGGCCATTTATACTGCTTGTAGTCTAGGATTTCGAAAATTTTGCCGCAACCGATCAAGGCCGGACTGCCGCCATAATCAGGCCGGTAATCCTGGAGGAACCGGATTTGGGTGGCGAGCATTTTATCCACATCGTACATGGCTTCGTAAGGGGTCAATCCGTATACCTGGGTCGGCATGAAAGTACCCAGGGCCATCACCGGGATCCTGTCCGGGACCTTTTCTTGAAGAGCGATGTTCCTGAACCTTTCAATGGCCGCCTTGTAGGTTGCTTCGGCTTCCGGATTCTCGAACTGAACCTCTTCTGCCGCATACCATTTTTGGAACCTGGCCAGTCTCTTTTCTTCGGCCGACATCTTCTCCTGCTGCTTTTCCATAAATTATTCTCCTTAAAATTAAGGTAAAAGGTTGCCCACTATCTGCTGATGAATTCTATCCGGGGAAAGGGTGGCATCAAGCACCTGAAAACGATGGGGCTCTTTGCGGGCCAGGGAAAGATAGCCCTGGCGGATCTTTTCATGGAAGGTTAGGGCCTCTTTTTCAAAACGGGATTCCTTTTCAGATTCCTTTGAGCCGTTGATCCGCTCCCAGGCCCGGGCCAGGCCGATGGAGACTGGCAGGTCCAATAAAAAGGTTTTATCCGGCCAGATGGCTCCCAAGACCCATGGACGTATTTGATTTAAAAATTTTCCATTCAAGCCGCGGGCCAGTCCCTGGTAAACCACGGTAGCATCCCAGAAACGATCTGAAATAACCCATTGGTTTTTAGACAGAGCCGGTTGTATTTTTTCGGTCACATGCTGGCAGCGATCGGCCAGATAAAGAAACAACTCGGCCCTGGGATCCATTTTTTTATTTTTCTGATCCAGTAAAATGGCCCGGATCTGCAAACCGATTTTCGTTGCCCCCGGCTCCCTAGTAATCAGACAGGAAACACCCCGCCCCTTTAACGTCTTTTTGAGCCGCTTGATCTGGGTGGTCTTGCCCGAGCCTTCTATGCCTTCGAAAGTGATGAACATGTTCGATAAGATTTCCTTTGTGATCAAGGGAGTATAAAATAAGCCCCCAAAGGGGTCAAGGAGAAAAAAAGGGGAGGAATGAGTTAGCGGGTTTCTAATCGTGAGCGCCAATAGCCAGGCTTTTGCGCATGATGGGCCACGGCAAAAACGATGATCCCTTTTTTTTCCTGACGATAGATGACGGAAAACGGGAATCCCTTGGTAAAGACACGACGGGTTTTCGAAAATGAAGGAGAACCGGCTTGGGGGAAGGCCAGAGCTCGAGCGGTTGCCTCCTCAATAGCAGCAGTGAAACGTTCGGCCAAGCCAGGACCCGCTTCATGATAATAAGCCACTTCAGCCAGGAATTCGTTGCGGGCTTCTTTTATAAACTGGACGAACTTCACCGGTATATACGGCTGGCCTCGGCAAAGACATCTTCTGCCGAATAGGTTTTCACCTCTCCTCGATCATAAGCGGCGACTCGTTCCTCAATCTCTCGCTGCCAGGCCGCTTGAATATTCTTCAAGGATTCATCACTTAGTGTTTCCAGGAGCACCTCGGTTAATCGAGCCCGTTCATCCAGCGAGAGGCTCCGTGCCTGCTGTTCAACTTCATCAAAAGTGGTGGGCATAATCACACTCTCCGTTTTTTGATAAGAATTTCCTTTTGAGCACTCCCTGATCTTCAACGATGGATTGTATTTTCAAGGTATTCATAGGCATTCTTAAAAATTTTCAGCCCCGCCCCTTCTTCATTCTCTAACTCCTTCCCTTCACGCTTTCTGAGTTCTTTCTGCAAGGTCCAGTCAGGGTGCTGGGTGAAGTGGTGATAGCCTTCGGGATGGGGCATGAGCCCGAAGATGCGTCCGGCGGGATCGCAGATCCCGGCGATATCGAGTAACGATCCGTTGGGATTATAGGGGAATAAGCCCTGGGCCGCCTCCCCGGAAGGCAGGGTGTAAGACAGAGCCACCTGATTATTTTCAAGCAGTTGATTTAATATGCCTTCCGGCGCATAAAATTTGCCTTCTCCGTGACGGACCGGCAATTCCAGCCCTTCAATCCCCTTGGTAAAAATACAGGGGGATTCGGGATTCCCCTTCATCCGAATCCAGTCGTTTCTGAAATTGCCGCAATCATTGGCCAGCAGGGCCACTTCCCGTTGGTCATAATGCCCTTGAAGTCCCGGCAAAAGCCCCATATTGACCATGGCCTGAAAACCGTTGCAAATGCCGATAATCAAGTTACCGGCGGCAATAAATTCTTCTAGGTCGTTTTTTAACCTGGTTTTCAAGCGGGTGGCCAGTAAGACTCCTGCTCCGTGGTCATCCCCCCAGCTAAACCCTCCGTCAAAGACCAGGAGGTGATAATCGTTTAATTTTGGTTGTGCTGTCCCTGTTTCCGAATCGATCAATTCACTGATATGGACCCGCTGGGCTTCAAAGCCGGCCAGGGTCAGGGCATAGTGGGTTTCGACGTCACAATTCAGTCCGTAACCGGTCAAGACCAGGGCACGAGGATCTTTCATTATATCAGCCCTCCATAAGTTTGATGAAAGGCCTCTCTTAAGGGCTTCAATCGGGTCTTGATCAAGGCCTGCTTTCCATCTTTGATATAAAAAGTCTGATCTCTACGCACCCTGCCGACATAATTCAGGCGGCACCCGGCCATCACCTTTTCAAAGGGTTTTTTATTTTTCGGATCCACGCACAAGATCACCCGGCCGCAAGACTCGGAAAAAAGAATCCTGGCCGGGGAAAGGGAAGAGGAGACCGGCACCCTGGCCAGATCCACTTCCAGGCCCAGATCGCCGGCCAGGGCCATTAGGGCCAAATGGGGCCCCAGGCCGCCACGATAGACCCCGTGGGCTGCGGCCACCAATCCCCCTTGAAGGGCCTGCTGCAAGGCCCGATAATGCTTCTTTTCAATGGTTCCCCTCGGGCAAGGCACCTTAAGTCCGACATAACCTAAAAGATCATAGTACTCCGATCCCGCCAACTCGTCTCCGGTATCTCCTAAGAGATAAATCAAGTCGCCTGGAATTTTTAAATCCAGAGAAACACAGTTGCGGACATCCGGGACGATGCTGGTGGCCGTAAATTGAAAGGTAGGCAGGCCGGAGATCCGGTGGGCCTCTCCAAAAGGACCGTCAATATAGCCGTCCACATACATACTGTCTTTTCCGGAGAGCAGGGGGATGCCCAGCCGCAGGCAGCAATCCCTTAAGGCCCAATTGGCCCGTACTAATTGGGCGGCCTTGTATTTTCCATCCGGATTTTCCTTGGGATGATATTGGATGCTGGGCCAGCAGAAGTTATCCACGCCTCCGATCTGCTCCAGATCGCTGCCCACCACCAGAAGCCTGCGGACGGTCTCATCGATGGTAGCGGCCACCATGGCGTAGGTATCGATCCGGCCATAGGCAGGATTGATGGCCTGGGTAAAGGCCAAACCCCGCAGGGAAGGAAGATGGGGCCGGATCACTACGGCATCGCCGGGAATATCCCGCTGCTTCCCGGCCAGGGGTTTGAGGACGCTGCCCCCCTGAACCTCATGATCGTATTGACGGATAATCCAGTTTTTGGAGGCCATGTTGGGCCTGGATAGTAAGGTCTTTAACAGCTCGAGATATTCTTCCGGCTCCTTGATCACCGGCTCAAAAAGTCCCCTGGCCTCCGGGGGTTGCCACTCAGCCTCAAAGGTCCACTGGGGGAAATCGGACTTTAAAAAATCCAGGTCCACATAAGCACAGGTTTTACCTTGATAAAGGAGGTGAACCTTTCCGGAATCGCTATAGGTCCCGATGACGGTCGATTCCACGTTGTGTTTGCGGGCCAGGGCCTGAAAACGCTCCCAGTATTCCGGCTTTAAACCCACGGTCATCCGTTCCTGGGACTCGGAAACCCAGATCTCCCACTGATCCAGCCCTTCATATTTTAAGGGAACCTGGTCCAGGCGGACCTCGCAGCCATTGCTGAAACGGGCCGATTCGCCTATGGAAGAAGAAAGCCCTCCGCCGCCATTATCGGTAATATAGGCCAAAATACCTTCATCCCGGGCTTCGAGCAGAAAGTCATGCATCTTTTTTTGGGTATAGGGGTCACCGATCTGGACATGGCCTGCCGGGGTGCTTTCGCTGTAGACTTCGGATGAGGCCGTAACCCCGTGGATCCCGTCTTTGCCCACCCGGCCGCCGCACATGACGATCAGGTCTCCCGGTTCAGTCTTTTTTAATTCTATCGGTTCTTCTTTTATCCGGGCCGGCATGAATCCCAGGGCTGCCACGAAGACCAGACATTTTCCGATATAGCCGGGATGAAAAAAGACCTGGCCGAAGGGTGTGGGGATCCCGCTTTTATTTCCCCCGTCCCGGACCCCTTCAATGATTCCGTCCAGGAGCCTTCGGGGGTGGAGCTTGGGTTTAAGCGGGCCGGTATAATCCCTGGGACCGACACAGAATCCGTAACTCCCCAGGCAAAGCCTTGAGCCTTTACCGGTGCCCATGGGATCACGGTAGACCCCGACAATCCCGGTCAGGGCACCGCCGTAGGGCTCCATGTTGGAGGGGCTGTTGTGGGTCTCGGCGGTGATGCAATAATAATGGTCCTCATCGAACCGGGCCACACCGGCATTATCCCAGAGGACCGAAATCACCCAGTCTTTTTCCTGCTGAATTTTCAGGGTAGGCCCTTCAATACAAGTCTTGAAAAGGTTGTCAATCTCTTCCCGTTCATCCGTGGACGGATCCCAGTAACGAAATAAGCCCCTGAAGGTATTATGATTACAATGGTCGCTACGGGCCTGGGAGATATATTCCAGTTCCACATCCGTAGGCCGGGTCAACCCCACCCGCTTGCGGGCCTCCAGGACCTCGGGTCTTTGGAAATAGTCCTGGATAACGGCCATATCACCCAAAGGCAAGGCCCAGGACCGTTCCCGGTTCAGTCTGGAGAATTCTTCCAATGAGTCGATGGGGATGACGGCGACCGTGGGCTGATGATGCAATTCCACCTTGGGGATGGGCCGGCCGATTCCTGGCCGGGGGTCCCAATCGGACTTGGTAAAAACCTTCCATTGTTGAATCAAATCATTCGCCAGGAGTTCCCGGGCGATTTGTTCTATGGTCTCCTTTTTTAATTTCGGGGCCTTAATCTGGTATTGCCGGGAAGTATAGACCGCCTCTCCAGTGGGGAGCTTTAATTCCAGAAAGGCTTCAATGGCCTCGATGGCCGTGCTTCCGGCATTATCCTTTACGCCAGGTAGAAATCCCACCCAGATAAGCCAATCAAAGGCCTGGGCCAAAGGCTCAAAAGAAGAAAGCTGGGTCACCGGATTGGTAAAAATTTCAGTCCGGATGGCCTCCAGTTGCTCTTGGGTCAAGGAGGCATCAAAGGTCAAAACCTGAATGGTCCGAACCTCTTCCAATTTAAGACCCAGATAGTCCCGGGCCTTCTTTTTCAGGGTCTCTCCCTCGGGGTCCCGGATCTCGGGTTTAAGTATTATTTCTAAGCGATTAGACATGGTCATCCTTTAAATTTTAAAAGTCTTCATCTCCGAAGGTTTCAATATGAAAACGGATGGCGGACTTGACATCATGGGAATTCATGTTATCCCCCGGAAAGGGGGATGTGGATATCAATGATGTCATTGTCTTCAAGTGCCCGGTCAAAACCAACATTTTTATGGTTAACAAAGACATGGAGAAAAAGATCCGACCACTCTTCCGGGTCCCCCATGGAAGGAATCATCAAAAGCAAATCCTGAACGGTGGTCCCGGCTTCCAATTCCATAATGATATTATCTTTTTTCTTAAATTTTGCAAAAAAGGCCTCGGTATCGCCTATGGCAAATACGGAATTGATTTTCACTTTGATTCGGTTATTTTTCATCTTAAGATTATAACAACCCTTTAAAAAATAATCAATTTTTTCTCATGGACGCCAGGTGAATTCAGAATTGAACCGGAGTTTTACTTGCCCAAAAAAATGAAAAGTCCTATAATCCGTCAAAAATTCAGTCCGAAAAGGGGAGACCGATCATGCGCGTGGCCATGTATTACAACAACAAAGATATTCGAATCGAAGAGATGCCCAGGCCGATCATCGGTCCTGGCGAAGTTCTGATCAAAATCGAGGCCAGCGGCATTTGCGGCAGTGACGTTATGGAATGGTACCGGATCCACAAGGCTCCTTTAGTGCTGGGCCATGAGATCGCCGGGGAGATCATAGAGACAGGAGAGGGAGTCAAAAAATATAAGGCCGGCGACCGGGTGGCCGCTTCCCATCATGTACCCTGCAATACCTGCCATTATTGTTTGAGCGGCCACCATACGGTTTGCGATACCTTAAGGTCGACCAATTTTTATCCCGGCGGATTTGCCGAATTCCTCCGTTTGCCGTCCATTAATGTGGACCGGGGGGTGTATCGGTTACCAGATGAAATGTCGTATGAAGCGGCCACCTTTATTGAGCCCCTGGCCTGTGTTTTAAGGGCCCAGCGGATCGCCGGAATTTCTCCGGGCCAGACCGTTTTGGTATTGGGCAGCGGGATCGCCGGTCTTCTCCATATCGGGTTGGCCAGGGCACTGGGGGCCGGAAAGGTTATTGCTACTGATGTCAGCGATTACCGGATAAAGGCGGCCAAAGACCTGGGGGCTAATGAGGCCGTCAAGGCCCAGGATTTAACGCCAGTCCTGATCCGGGATTTAAACCATGGCCGTTTAGCTGATTTGGTCATCCTCTGTACCGGGGCGGAAACTGCCCAGCTTCAGGCCTTGTCCCTGATCGAACGGGGCGGGACCATCAGTTTCTTCGCCCCTACGGATCAAGGGGTAACCGTCCCTATTTCCATCAACGATCTGTTTTTCAGAAACGACATAACCTTAACCACTTCCTATGCCGGAAGCCCGGCCGACCACTGGCGGGCCTTGCAACTGATCCAGGCCGGGGTTTTGAACATTCAGCGGATGATCACCCACCGCTTTGGGCTGGCCGATACGGTCAAAGGTTTTCAATTGGTGGCCGGGGCACAGGAATCAATCAAGGTGATTATCGAACCGCAGCGATAAGTGGATAAAGAGGTTCCTCAAAAATATCTTGATTTTAATTTAGTAACTAAATAATATAGTTACAGTATGACCAAACGGGAAAAACTTTTTGCCCGGGCAATGAACAACCCCCGGGATCTTTCTCTTGAGGAATTTCAGAGTTGAACAATCCCTCGGGCAATATGAGGTTGAAAATTAAGAAACATGATCGATTCTACGGACATACGGTCAACGTGTTTTTAGATGAGGATGGGGATTATTTGGCTCATTTTGTTGAGATGCCAAACATATCCGCCTTCGGGGGATCACCGGAAGATGCTCTGCACGAACCGTCGATCGCCTGGGAGGGAGTAAAGGAAAGCTACCAAAAGAGCGGTGCCCCGGTTCCAGTTGCACCGGGAAGAAAAAAATACAGTGGTCAATTTAACGTCCGAATTGATAGGAGGTTAAATCGCGCTTTGGCCATCGAAGCCGCAAAAGCTGGTGTATCATTGAATGCCATTGTCTCTCAGAAGCTCGCCAAAAGCACTCAGGAAAAGGGTGTTTTAAAATAATCATTTGATAAGACATGGCCTTAAAAATAATTAGGAATATTATCAGAGCGTTCTATTCGAAGAGGACGCTCAATCATCGAAAATCAATAAAGGAGAATGACCATGCCCGATGTGGAAGACCTTAAAGAAGGGAAAAAATATTGCCCGGACATTCCCCAGCAGACCGAAGGATTTTTTCTTAAGGGATCAAACGCCCTGGATTGGGGGATGAAAAACCGGCTGGCCCGGATCTTCAATCCCAAATCAGGTCGAACCGTCATGCTGGCCGTGGATCACGGTTATTTCCAGGGACCGACCACGGGTCTGGAGCGGATTGATCTCAATATCCTGCCCATTGCCCCCCAGGCGGACACCCTCATGCTGACCAGGGGAATTTTACGAAGCATTATACCCCCTTCCCTTTCCCCATCCATTGTTCTTCGGGTGTCGGGAGGAACCAGCATCTTGAAGGAGCTGAGCAACGAAGAAATTGCCGTGGATATTGAAGATGCCATCCGGTTGAATGTCTGCGCCATGGCGGTCCAGGTATTTATCGGTGGGGAGTACGAGCGCCAATCCATCATCAACATGACCAAAATGGTCGACCAGGGAACCCGGTACGGCATTCCCACCCTGGCCGTCACCGCTGTGGGCAAGGATATGGAACGGGATGCCCGTTACTTTAGACTGGCCACCCGTATCTGCGCCGAACTGGGCGCCCATTATGTAAAAACCTATTACATTGAGAAGGGCTTCGAAACGGTTACCGCCTCATGTCCGGTGCCTATCGTCATGGCCGGCGGTAAGAAGCTCCCCGAATTAGATGCCTTGACCATGGCCTATCACGCGGTTCAGGAAGGGGCCTCAGGCGTAGACATGGGCAGAAATATCTTTCAATCGGATTCCCCGGTGGCCATGATCCAGGCCGTGCGGGCCGTGGTCCATAATAACGCCAGGCCCCAAGAGGCCTTTGAGCTATACAACAGCTTAAAAAATACTTAAGAATAATTATTATGACTGCCGAACAATATCTTGAAGAAATAGTAAAAAGAATAATAAAGAATTTCAGTCCGCAAAAGATAATTCTTTTTGGTTCCTATGCCTATGGTCAGCCCACAGAAAATAGTGATTTAGACCTGCTTATCGTGATGAATGCCGATGAAAAACCTCATAAGAGAGCCGTATCAATAAGGAAAGTGCTAAAAGACCTTTGTGTACCTAAAGACATTATCGTGAAGACACCGGAGGAATTTGAACGGTTTAAAGATATTGTCGGTACAATAGTGTTCCCTGCTGCGCATAAAGGGAAATTATTATATGAAAAGTGATAAATTAGATGTGGTTGTGGCCTGGTTCAAGAAAGCAGAAAATGATTTGAGAAATGCTGAATTCGTAATAACAGCCGAGAATCCGCCATGTGACACCATCTGTTTTCACGCTCAACAGTGCGCCGAGAAATACCTAAAAGGCTTCCTTACCTATTACGAGATAGATTTTCCTAAAACACATTCCCTGGAAGATCTTGCAGCCCTTTGCAAAGGGATCGAACCGGCAATTGCAACGGAAGTTGAAGATATTGAAACCTTATCAAGTTATGGAGTTGCAGTCCGGTATCCCGATGATGTTTATTATGATATTCCCCAGGAAGATGCCTTGGAAGCTATTGAATTGGCAAAAAAGGTCAGAGCTTCGATTTTGAAATATCTTGAAGGGAAATTAGAATGATAACATTGGCGTATACTTATTCACTCCTTCTTAACAGCGGTATGGCTGATAAACCAAGAAGCGTCTGAAGGTTTTTCCCACCTATTTTTTCGACATCCCCGCTGGAAAAACCCATTTCCTGGAACCGGTCCCAGGCATCGGCTGTTCGGCGCCAGGGGGAATCGGATCCAAAAAGGATATGATCGACTCCCTTGCGGGAGATTATCCTTCTTTGTTCCTCCAGGGGGAGTATCTCCTGGGCATAGGATAAATCGAAAAAGACATTTTCCAGGGGATAAAGGTCTTCTAATTGATCCCAGCCATAGAGACAGCCCAGATGGGCGGCGATGAAGCGGATTTCAGGAAAGGTCACGGCTAAGGCAGCTATTTCTTTGGGGCCGGTTTCGAAAGGGGCCCAGAAGTCCAGTACGGGTCCCATGTGAGGTTTGCGTTGTCGAATCCCGGTCAGGTTCATGGAGTCCATCAGGATGGGCAACCCGGATGACCGGATCATTTCCAGCCAATCGAGGGTTTGGGGGTTGAGGGGGGAAATCCGCTGAAGGACCGAGTGGATCTTGATCCCTTTAAGACCGAGAGAGAGGGCTTCGTACAGGTCTTGCTCCGCCGTCGGCGAAAAAGGGTTGAGACAGGAAAAAGGGATGATCTGGGGGTAACGACCGGCCTGTTCGGCCATCCATTGGTTCAGGCGGGAACAGCCATTCTGTCTGCCGGAGACAGGCAAAAGGATAAACCTGTCAAATCCTGCTTTTCTTTCTTCTTCAACCAGGGCCTCGACGGAACCGTCATTATAGATTTGCCATTTATGAGGGCTGTCCGGGGGAAGATGTCCATCCAACAGGGCCATCCGCTCAACCACTAAATGACGATCACCATCCGGAAAGGCGTGGGTATGGGCATCTAAAAGCATCTTAGAAAAAATCTCCTGTAAATTAACGAAAATAACGTTCGGAGTTTAGAGTTCGGCCTCCGGCCCAGAGGGGCCTACGCCCCGGCGGGAGTTCGGAGAAGATCATTTTCATGTTTCTGACGCAAATCTGATCCGGGCAATAAAACATTCTTTGAACTGCCTATTCTGAAAGCCTATCTCATCTATCACCGGCAATTGGGGAAAGCGGTTTATAAATTCCCTGGCAAAGAGCCCTGTCCCTTTTTCTGTGGGTAGCCCTTTTTCATCATAAACATCCACCCCTAAAAGTCCACAACTGGGGGAGTTGGATTTAAAGATAAAACCGCGAAGGCCCAATGGGGTTATTCCGGCTAACTGTCGGCAGGCCCAGGCCTTCATCCGCTCCGTATGGTCTATATGGGTATGAATGGTAACCATACGTGGGTCTTCCTGGTCGCCCACAAGACGCATGGCCTCACGGGGAACGCCCAAACCGCATTCGACCTCAGGACAGACCGGAACAAAATCCACAAACTTCCCCAGCGTATCGATAATAAAGGTATCCTGTCTATGGTCTCCGTCATAACGGACCTTCTTCCCCATCAAACAAGCGCTGATTCCCAACAAACGATTTGTTTCCAAAAGGTCCCCCCAGAATTTTTCTTTATACAGGATGCGCAATAAACTTAACACCCTTTATTTTTTAATGTTATTCGTTCAGGACCCATTAATACCGATTTCCT
>JACRBX010000102.1 GCA_016219225.1 Deltaproteobacteria bacterium | reverse complement strand
TACGCTTTGGAACAATTATTGAATGGATTGAGATAGTAAATTATAAAAGTATACCAAAAATGAAACGTTTCTTATTTGTGACCCTTCTTCTGGCTTTTGCTGCAACAGGTTACTCGCAGCAGGATGCAAAAGCCAAGGAAATTCTGGAGAAAGTAACCAAAACTACGCAGTCGCTTTCTTCGCTCGATGCCAAATTTTCGTTTGAAATGAATAATAAGGCACAAAATATTCAGGAAAAAAGTACCGGAACCATTGTCTTGAAAAACAAGAAATACAAGCTGAATATCCCGCAAATGGGGCTTCAGGTGACCTGCGATGGCAAAACAATCTGGACTTACATGGTTAATTCGAATGAAGTTAGTATTTCTAACCTCGATGAAGCAACTGACGAGTTGATGGATCCGGCCAAAATTTTTACTATTTACGAAAGAGGTTTTAACTACAAATACATCGGAGAATCGGTGGATGGCGGAGTGCCGGTTTATAACATCGATCTGACACCCCAAAAACCTTCAGGTGATATCCAGAAAATTAAGATCATGATTGACAAGCAAAAGATGCTGATTCGTGGCGCCAACATGTCGGGCAAAGATGGGAATACCTACAATGTTCAGGTTAATCAATTTAAGACTGATGGTGTTTATTCTGATACAGAATTTGTTTTCGATCCGAAGAAATACAAAGGGATTGAAGTGGTGGATATGAGGTAAATATTTGATTAATAGATATAAAGCCGGAATGATTTGATCGTTCCGGCTTTTTTATTTTCGATTTTCAGGTTTTGGAAGAGGTCGTCCAGAACCCCTTTTAAGTCATAAAAATCAACCGGATCGGCTTTAAAATAATGGGATTCCGGATATCTCCTTCCGGTCCACAGGACCGATAAACGATTGGTTTCAGTCGGCAGGGTATTTGAGTCAACGGAAGCAGAAAAACCTTTACCCAATTCATAAAAACGAAGGTTCAGATTTCTCTGCGCCCAATTTTTAGACATAGTCATCAGAAGCCCGGGGATCAGGCTGATGCGCATGACCGATTGATCTTCGGAAATAGGGTTATTGATCCGGACCAGGGAAGGTTTGTCCGAAGACCGGGGATCCAGAAAGATCGAACTGTGCTCCTGGGAGATAAAACTATAGGTGATAATCTCATCAAATCCCAGACCGGCCAGGATCTCTTTGATTCTTTTGCGAAGAGAGATGGCCTGGGGTTCTTTACGATTTTTGGCGGAAGCGGTCGGGATGGTTACCGGAATCTGGTCGTAGCCGATCATTCTGGCCACTTCTTCCATCAGGTCCACCGGCCTGGTCAGATCCCGGCGGAAGGAGGTCGGGATGATCTCTACTAAGTCTTTATCCTTGGTTTCGGCCGTCAAACCCAGACGGCGGCAGATTTCTATGACTTTTTCCGGGGAAACCGCAATCCCTAAAAACCGGCTGGTCCTCTGGGTATCAAGGGTTATAGGCTCAATGGACAGGGGCCTGGGATATTGGTCGATCCGACCGGGAATGATCTCACCCCCCGCCAGTTCCCGGATTAAAAGGGCCGCCCGGTCGAGGGCCGGAATAACCCCTTCTATATCTACGCCCCGTTCAAAACGGATGGAGGCCTCGCTGGACAGGGAAAGCTTCTTGGCTGTCCGCCGGATACAGGGGGGATCAAAACAGGCGCTTTCTATGAAAATGGTTTTTGTGGAAGGCTGAATCTCCGTTTCCTCTCCCCCCATGATGCCGGCTAAGGCCACCCCTTTTTCTCCGTCGGCGATAACCAGCATATCCGGATTAAGGATTCTTTCCTGACCATCGAGGGTGGTCAGGTGTTCACCGGGGTCGGCCCGGCGCACCACTATCCGACGTCTGCCAAGGGTCTCAAAGTCAAAGGCATGGAGGGGTTGCCCGCATTCCATCAAAATAAAGTTGGTAATATCCACTACGTTATTGATGCTTCGTATGCCGACCGCATTCAGCCGCCGGCGCAGCCAGAGCGGAGAAGGGCCGATGGTCACCCCGCGCACCACCCGGGCGGCGTAACGGGGGCAATAATCCGGAGCCAGAATCGAGACCGAGGTCTCCCGTCCGATGGCTTCACCCGGCGGGGCAGAAGAAACATCGGGGATTGTTAAGGGCCGATTGAAAATAGCCGATATTTCCCGGGCAATGCCGATATGGCTCAGGCAATCGGCCCGGTTCGGGGTGACATTGATTTCCAGCAGGGTATCCTCCATCCCCAGGGCCCGGCTGAGCGGGGTTCCCAATTGGGCCACTTCCGGAAGGACCATGATACCGGAATGGTCTTCGGATAATCCCAGTTCTTTTTCCGAACAGAGCATCCCTGGTGAGACCACATTGCGTATGGTCGCCACCTGGACTTCGAGACCGGAAGGCAGTCGGGTCCCCGGAAGGGCGACCGGGACCTTTATCCCGGGGCGCACATTAGGGGCGCCGCAAACGATCTCCAGGGTTTCCTGACCGGTCAGGACCTTGCAAAGAGAAAGACGATCGGCCTGGGGGTGTTTCCGGACTTCAAGGATCTCTCCAACCACCGGGGATTCCAATTCCCGACCTATAGGATGGACGGCTTCGACCTCCAAGCCGGCCATGGTCAGGGCCTCGGCCAAATCCTCAGGGGAAAGGCCAGCCAAATCGACATAATCTTGTAACCAGTTAATTGTGACTTTCATTGTTTTTTCATATTATGAGAACTTGTTGTGAAGTCAAGAATTGTCCTTTTCCGTCATTCCGGCGAAAGCCGGAATCCAGGTTCAATGATCTGGTTCATGGTTTCCGGGTCTGGACCCCGGCTTTCGCCGGGGTGACGAACTGAGAGACTTATTGAGGTCATCTTGATATGGGGTTCTTTAAAACTGTTTTAAAAACCGCATGTCATTTTCATAAAACATCCGGATATCATCGATCCCATACCGCAACATGGCGATCCGTTCCACTCCCATCCCAAAGGCAAAACCCGTTACCTGGTCTGGATCATAGCCCACCATCCGATAAACTTCCGGATCGACCATTCCGGATCCCAGGATTTCCAGCCAGCCGGTTTGGGAACATAGCCGGCAACCTGCTCCCCGGCAAATGACACAGCCGATATCCACTTCAGCGCTGGGTTCGGTAAAAGGGAAAAAACTGGGGCGGAAACGAAGGGGGGTTTCTTCTCCGAACATTTGATGGACGAAAAGGGTCAGGATCCCTTTCAGGTCGCCGAAACTGATATCCTCCGCCACCATTAATCCTTCCACCTGGTGAAACATGGGGGTGTGCGAGATGTCCGAGTCCCGGCGATAGACCTTTCCGGGGGCAATAATCCGCAAGGGCGGGGGATTTTTTTCCATAACCCGTACCTGGAGAGGAGAGGTATGGGTTCGAAGCAAAACAGACTCGGAGATATAGAAGGTATCCTGCATGTCCCTGGCCGGATGGTCCCGAGGGATATTCAGGGCTTCAAAGTTATAGTAATCCAGCTCAACTTCCGGTCCTTCGACCATCTCGAAGTTTAGACGGGAAAAAATATGGCCTATTTCGTCCATGGTTTGACTGATAGGATGTCTTCGGCCTCGAAAGATCCTTCTTCCCGGAAGACTCCAGTCAAATTGGGATACTGCCCGATCCTTTTGTCCGGACCAGGCCTCCCTTTTTTGGTTCAGCAGCCCTTCCAGGACCGTTTTCAGGCGATTGGCCTCCTGGCCGACCAAAGGCCTCTCGGCCGCCGAAAGGGTCCCCAGTTCCCGTAAGCACTGGGTCAGTTCTCCTTTTCTCCCCAAGACCCGGATTTGTAAGGCCTCCAGATCCTTTAAGGACGCAGCGCGACTCAACTCTTCCCTGAATCGGGTTTCCAATAATTTTAATTTTGATACCATGGCAGGTTATCTTGTCGGATAGGGGTTTATAGTCAGGCCTGAGGGAGGGATTAAACCTGAGGCTGGGAAACCATCCTCACCAAAGAGGTAAACCTTTCCGGATCTCGTGTTGCCATTTCGGACAGGGCCTTACGGTCCAGACCGATGCCTGCCTTTTTTAAGGCTCCCATGAAACGACTATACGAAAGGTCGTTATTTTTAGCGGCTGCGCTGATGCGCACAATCCATAATCCCCTAAACTCCCTCTTCCGAACCTTTCGATCCCGATAGGCATATTTGAGAGACCGATCTACGGCCTCGGTTGCTGTTTTAAATAGACGGCTTCGGGCACCGCGATATCCTTTGGCCAACTTTAAGGTCTTATTTCTTCTTCGGCGGGCCTTGAAGCCCCTTTTTACTCTGGGCATGGTCAATCACCTCAATTATTAAACATTTTTAACGATCGGACTTAACTATAAGGCAGCATCCTCTTGATGGCCCTGGCATTGGCGGGGTCGACTACCGCCGACTTTCGCAATCGCCTCTTCCTCTTGGTGGTTTTACTGGTTAAAATGTGACTGCCAAAGGCCTTGGAACGGACGATCTTCCCGTTTCCGGTGGTCTTAAAACGCTTGGCAGCCCCCCTTCTGGATTTCATCTTGGGCATAACAACACTCTCCTTCTACGAAAATAAAGTTTCCCGATGCAAGATGCAAGTTTCAAGGGGCCATAGGCTATAGGCTATAGGCGAAAAAAACCATAAAATCGTTTTTACCTTGCCCATCGCCTATTGCCCGCAGCCCCAGGAAAATTTTCCTGATACGTGGTGCTTCACAGGGGTATGAGGTTATAAACCTTATTTCGGTCCCAAAATCATGGTCATGTTCCGGCCTTCCAACTTCGGTTCCTGTTCCACGATGGCCAGATCCTTGGTCTCCTCGTTGATCCGGTTCAAAATCTTCCGGGCCGCTTCCTGATACTGAATCTCCCGGCCTCGAAACATAAGGGATATTTTGGTTTTATTCTTTTTTTCCAAAAATTTCCGGATGTTCTTTAATTTGAACTGATAATCGTGTTCTTCGGTTTTCGGTCGAATCTTGACTTCCTTCACCTGGATGATGGTTCGACGTTTTTTGGCTTCATGGACCTTTTTGGTTTGTTGGTACCTGAACTTACCATAATCCATGATCCGGCATACAGGAGGATCCAGTTGTGGGGCCACTTCAACCAAATCCAACCCTTCTCCCTTGGCCAGAGACAGGGCTTGGGTTAAGGGCAAAATACCCAACTGCACCCCTCCCTCCCCGATGACACGCACATTCGCCGCCCTGATCTCATGATTTACATTAACCGATTTAGCTATAACCTCCACCTCCTATTTCAAATTCGGAATTCGGATTTCGGAATCGAGGTGACGACCCTAAGTCCGTATTCCACTCCTATTAATGGGTTTTTCCCGGAACCGATTCCAATTTAATCCGTTCGATCAGTTGAGGAACAGTCCAGACTCCCAAATTTTCCCCCCCGCGGGTTCTGGGACTGACGGCCTTTTGTTCTTCTTCTTTGTCGCCGATAACGATCATGTAGGGAATTTTTTGCAATTGGGCCTCTCGAACCTTGAGACCCAATTTTTCATTTCGAATGTCCAGTTCGACCCGGAGGCCGGATTGAAGTAATCCGTCAAAAACCTCCTGGCAATATTGGGCGTTGCGATCGGTTACCGATAAGACAACGGCCTGAACCGGGGCCAACCAAAGGGGAAAGGCTCCGGCATAATGTTCAATCAAGACTCCGATAAACCGTTCCATGGCCCCCAGGATGACTCGATGGACCATTACCGGCCGATGGCGTTCTCCGTCAGAGCCGATATAATTTAAATCAAATCGTTCCGGCAGAGTGAAATCACATTGGATTGTGGCACACTGCCAGCGACGATCCAGGGCATCTTTTAACTTTATGTCTATCTTGGGTCCGTAAAAAGCCCCCTCCCCTTCACAAATAGAAAAAGACAAATGATTGGCCTTCAAAGCTTGAATCAATGCCTCGGTGGCCCGCTCCCAGTCCTGATCACTGCCGATGGATTTTTCCGGGCGGGTACTGATCTCGACTTCAAAGGCAAAGTCAAAGATCTTCATGACTTCAGCAACGAAATTAAGGACCCCCCGGATTTCGTCCTGCAGTTGATCGGGCGTGCAGATGATGTGGGCGTCATCCTGGGTAAATTGGCGAACCCGCATCAGGCCGTGCAGGACACCCGATTTTTCATGGCGATGGACCGTCCCCAATTCAAAATAGCGTTTAGGCAGATCCCGGTAGCTCCGGACTTTCGATTTATAGATCAGCATATGGGCCAGACAGTTCATGGGTTTGATGCCATATCCCTGGCCGTCGATCTCGGTAAAATACATGAGGTCCCGGTAATTTTCATAATGGCCGGATTTTTTCCAGAGATCGGCCCTTAAAAGCTGGGGACCGATGACGATTTCATAGCCCCGCTTTAAATGTTCTTTCTTCTCAAAATCCTCAAGAATGGTCCGGAGCAAGGCCCCTTTGGGATGATAAATGACCAGGCCGGGCCCCACCTCATCATGGATACTGAAAAGGTCCAATTCCCGCCCTAATCGGCGATGATCCCGACGGCGGGCTTCTTCCTGGCGAAACAAATGGTCTTTCAGGGCTTTCTGTTCAAAAAAGGCGGTTCCGTAAATCCGTTGCAACATGGGATTTCGTTCATCCCCCCGCCAATAGGCCCCGGCAACATGGGTCAGTTTAAAGTGACGGCATTGGTCCGTAGAGGAAAGATGAGGACCGCGACACAAATCGACAAAATTTCCCTGTCGATACAGAGAAACCGTTTGGTCGGAAAGTCCTTCCAATAGCTCGACCTTGAAGGATTCGCCCTGGGATGAAAAAAGATTCAAGGCCGCTTCCCTGGAAACTTCCTCCCGAACGATAGGAATTTTCTCCCGACTCAGGGCTTGCATCCGTTCCTCGATCCGGGGAAGATCTTCAGGGGTAAAAGGCTCTTTTTTAGAAAAATCGTAATAAAACCCCTGTTCAATAGCCGGGCCGATGGCTAGTTTAACCTCGGGAAATAATTCTTTGACGGCCTGGGCCATCAAATGGGCAGTGGAATGGCGTAAAATATTTAAGCCTTCCGGGTCGTTATCATAAAGATGAATTTTTTTGGATTCCATGTCTTATGGATTTAAATGCCTTTAAAATATAAAGAATAAACTTTTTATATACTAAAGTTTGCTTTTGGTGTCAAATAAATATTTGAAATTTTAGGCAACCTGTAAAATGAGCCCTTTCAAGTAATGACTTTCCGGAAAATTGAGCAAAACCGGGTGATCTAAGGCCTGCATCCTTTTTCCCCGGAGATAAACCCGGCCTCCGGCCTTTCGAGCTGAGTGGGCCAGGAGATCCAGGAAAAGGGGTTCGGTAATATTATAAGAACAGGAATAGGTACTCAGGATCCCTCCCGGATCAAGGCAGCGTAAGGCCCGGCGATTCAACTCCTGGTAGCCCCTGAGGGCAGCGGATACAGCCGATTTCCTCCGGGCAAAAGGGGGCGGATCCAGGACGATCAGGTCAAACCGCCGGCCCTGTTCTTCGGCCCCTTTAAGAAAATCAAAGGCGTTATTTTTCTGAAAGGTGATGTTGGAAAATCCATTTTGTCCGGCATTCATTTTACCCCATTCCAAAGCCGGGGCCGAATCGTCAATGGCCAGTACTTCACTACCCCCCCTCGCCAGGTGGAGAGCAAAGTTTCCCGTATAACAAAAGCAATCCAGGATACGGCGGCTTTGTCCATAAGGACCCAAATGAAGCCGGTTTTCTCTTTGGTCCAGATAGGCCCCGGTTTTTTGACCTTTAATGGGGTCCACAAAGTATTGGACAGGACCTTCCTGAACCAGAATTTTTTCCGGTACTTGTCCGTAAGCTATTCGAATTTCTTGAGGAAGATGCTCCAAGGTGCGGGCTTCGAGATCGTTACGGATCAGGATGGATGAGGGGTGAAGGAGGTCCTGGAAGATGGCCCCGAATCGGTCTAACAGCCTTTCGGTTCCAGGGATCAGAGTTTGGATCACCAAATGACCGGCGTACCAGTCGGCAATCAAACCGGGTAAGCCGTCGGCCTCTGAAAAAATAAGCCGGCAGGCCTGATCCCGGTCCAACACGGTCTTTCGGCGTTCCATGGCCCTTTGAAGAATAAGTCGCCAGTAGGTCTGATCGATGATCCGGGGATCGGAAGTGATGAGACGGAAGGTGATCCGTGAATGGCGGCTATAAAAAGCCAGACCTAAAAACAGATTTTCCCGATTAAACAGGGAAACCACATCTCCGTTTTCAGCCTCTTCCAACGTTTGAACATCGTCGCGAAAAATCCAGGGATGGCCGGAACGAAACCATTTTTCCCCCTTGGGGGTAAGAATTGCCTTGGGTTTGTCCATTCCTTTATTCTTCCAGCAGGGGTCGATATTTTTTTAAATTATTGAGGACCTTTTTCATTCCCCTGATCACACAGTAATAGGGTTCCGGAGGGATTTGAACCGGGAGGTTAAATCGTTTTGTTATTCTTTCGGGCCATCCTCTGAGCAGGGCCCCGCCCCCTACCAAGGTGACCCCGTTATTTGAAATATCGGTGATCAATTCAGGCGATAATGATTCCAGGGCCATAGCGATTCCCTGGAGGATTTTTTGGGTCGCCGGCTCCAGGGCCATTCGGATATCGGCGGAATTGATCTGGTTCTGTCTCGGAAAACGATAAAACCGGTGAAATCCTTTAATATCAATGGAATAGTCTTCTATGACCGGGGCCACACTTCCATGAAGGATCTTTAAGGATTCGGAGGTGGTCAGTCCAATAGAAAACTGGTGTCTCAATTCGATTTCCTGTTTAATGGCTTGATCCATGATATTCCCACCGATCTTCAGGGAAATGCAATCCACAATTCCACCAAGGGCCAGGATCGTTATTTCCGTGGTTCCGCCGCCAAAATCCACCAAAAGGTTTCCCGGAGGGTTGTCAAAAGGGATTTCCGCCCCCAGTGCCGCGGCATAGGGTTCCCGGATCAGAAAAATCCGGGAAAAGGGGAAAAGTTCGAGCTGTTTTCGATAGGCCCGGACCTCTACATCAGTGGCACCCCAAGGGAGACAGAAAAGTACATTGCGGATGATCCCCCTTTTTTTATTTAAGATTTTTTTGATCAGGACCTGCAAGAAGGACCTGCAAACATCAAAATCGGAAATAACGCCATCTCGCAAGGGTTGAATGACCTGGATGTTTTTAGGGGTCAGACCGAACATCTTTTTGGCTTCCTGACCGATGGCCAGGGGGGCATGGTGTTGTTTCTTCAAGGCGACAAAGGTGGGCTCAAGAAGAAAAGAGTCATTGGAAATGAGATAGGCAACCGAATAAGTGGTACCCAAATCAATGGCTAAATGATGGCATAAGGGCATGGATTTCTATATCATTTATTAATAAATGACGACAATGTGAGAACTCCTGATTTTTACGAACTCGTCAATTTTGAAGATTTGAAAACGAGTCGATCTTTGAAAACGAGCCGATTCTGTATTTCCACAAAAGGTCTGACGGGGATGGAGAGGGATGCTTCCGGGTCGGAAACAAGCCCCTTGTTTCCGAATTCTAAAGTCCTTCTTGGGCTAATTCTTCCACCAATTTTTTTTGACGGTCGGACATTTTTCTGGGAATTTTAACCACAATTTTTATAAATTGGTCTCCCTGGCTCTTCTCGCCTAATGAAGGCAGTCCATAACCTTTTAATCGTAATTTGGACAGGGGTTGGGTCCCGGGAGGGATTTTAACCTGCAGGGCTTTGCCTTCCAGGGTGGGCACTTCCACTTGAGTCCCCAGTAAGGCCTGGGTGAGGTTAATTTCCTTTTCCACTACCAGGTTTTGTCCCTCCAGTTTAAATATCGGGTCTTCCAGGACCTTAATTTGGATATAGAGGTCTCCGGCCGGACCACCGGTCATGCTGGCTTCCCCTTTGCCCGGAATCCGCAGCTTCTTGCCTGTCGAGATTCCCGGAGGGATTTTGACCATGACCTTTTCCATCTTCTTTCCTGCCGGGAAGGAGAGTTGTTTTTCCGCCCCCAAGGCTGCTTCTTTCAGGGTAATGGCTAATTCATACATCTGGTCAGCACCCGGTTGCGGTCTGCCTGCCCCGGCATATTGACTATAAGGATCCCCGTAATCAAAGGCCTGTCCGCCTCGATTAAAAGTATAGGTTTTATAGCCCCCTCCCCCTGGATGCCCCGACCTCTGGCGGAACAGGTTTTCATAACCTCCGCCGAGTCCGAATTCCTTAAAGAGATTACTGAAATCAAACCCTTGGAATATGTCTTCCTGGCTGTAACGCTGTTGAAATCCAGCGGACCCAACCGTGTCGTATTGTTTTCTCTTTTCCTTGTCGCTCAATACCGCGTAGGCTTCACTCAGTTCTTTAAACTTTTCTTCCGCCTTTTTGTCCCCTTTATTC
>JACRBX010000101.1 GCA_016219225.1 Deltaproteobacteria bacterium | reverse complement strand
TTTAAGCACCTTTTCTAAAGGGGCCTCGGCCAGGAGCCGGATTTCCGGAAATAGGTTTATAAAACGGCGGTAATAAGGTTCGACTTGCCGAACCTGGGTCTGCTGTAGCATAATTTCAGAGAGCCAGGTGGTATAAGGCGTACGGTGGGCACGCCAGGCGAGATCCCTTTGATTTTTTTTGAACCAGGCAAGGAGCTTTTTTTGGGGGAAGGGTTCCTTAGTGCCGGATACTCGGTCCTGGATATTGGATAACTCCCTCAATCCAAAAGACTCCCCGGACGGATGGCTTGATCTCCATATTTTTCCTGTATGGCATCCAAAGCATTATTAAGCTTCGTTCCTTTTTTAAATCCGTTATTTTGATCAAATAAGAACAACTGACCTTCACCTGGTTTGGTTAAATGGGAAAGGTAAATCCCCAGAAGTCTGATGGACTTTTTGCCGATCTCGGTCTTTTCAAGAAGGTCCAGGCAAACCCGGTAGATCTTTCGGCCATCATCCGTGGCCGCCGGTACCGTCAGAGACCGGGTGATCCGGGTGAAATCATGATATGTCACCTTCAAGGTAATGGTCTGCCCGGCTGCCTTGTGTCTCCTTAACCGCTTGGCCACCCGATGACTTAAAGCCAGGAGTTCTTTTCCGGCCCTTTCCTTTTCCCGGATATCTTCCGGAAAGGTCTCTTCCCGTCCAATGGATTTTGCTTTTCTTTCCGGTTGTACCTCCCGGTCATCGATCCCTTTGGAAAGAAAATATAATTGCAGCCCTTGTTGTCCGAACCGCCTCTGCAAAAGATCTTTGGGCAGGCGGCTCAAGTCCCCGATGGTTTTTACATTCAACAAAGAAAGGTCTTTTTGGGTCACCCTTCCAACCCCCCAGAGTCTTTCAATAGGCAGGGGGGCCAGAAATTGGCGCACCTTGCCCTCAGGTACAACGGTCAGGCCATCGGGTTTATTTAGATCCGAGGCTATTTTGGCCACTAATTTCGAAGGAGCGACCCCGGCTGAGACCGTCAGACCTATATCTTCTCGAACCACATTTTTAATCCGCCGGGCGATGGCTTCCGCCGGGCCGAAAAGTTGTTGGGAGGCGGTTACATCCAGAAAGGCCTCATCAATGGAAAGGGGCTCCACCAGAGGGGTAAAACGATGGAAGATCTCGAAAATCTGATCCGAAACCTCTTTATATCGTGCCATCCGCACCGGCAAAAAAAACCCTTGGGGGCATAATGCCATGGCCTGGGCCGTAGGCAGGGCCGAATGAACCCCGAATTTTCGGGCCTCATAAGAGGCCGCCGAAACGACCCCCCTTTGTTTGGGGCCGCCGACGATAACCGGCTTGCCCTTTAATTCCGGGTTATCCAATACTTCTACCGAGGCATAAAAAGCATCCATATCCAGATGAATAATCTGTCTTACCCGGGTGGCCATTATTCTATTTAAAAGACTTTTTTTGCGAGGTTATCCTGTTGGAACATCTATTTCTGTAACAATTTAGTCCTTTGAAAAATTTGAGCCCTAATCTGAAAATTCGGCATTTCTTGCACGTCATTCCCGTGAACCCCGGATCAGGTCCGGGGCAGGCACGGGAATCCAGGTTTTTTTCATCTTTGAATAGTTCTGGATTCCGGCTTTCGCCGGAATGACGGAGTGATTGTCGGCGCTTTTTGAAAAAGCTAAACTGATACCTATTTCTTCTTATCTTTTAACGTATGCAATCTAAAATCGGAATTCCGAAACAGGTCATTTAAGGTCCTGCCCAACAGTTTATTCAAAACCTCCTGGCTTTCGGAAGAAAAGTCTTCCGGTACATAGGGGACCCGGACCTCCCGGTGACCTATTTTTTTACTCCAGACAATATCCCCGTTAGACGGGCGGATCAAATAAGCCTCTATTTCCACTTCAGCAATAAACCGGCCGACTTGTTGCACAAAAAAGTGGGAAATCGATCCCCCTATCAAAAAGTCGACCTGGATGTGCGGAATTCTCTTGAGCAAGGTTTTGATATCATTCCGGTTGACCTGGATGGTATATATTTCATCGGCGCTGAGTTGATAGCCATAGTTCTCCATCTCATTTTTGACCCCCCGGGTGACCAGATAAGAAATACTGTTGGGACCGTATAATTTTATCCCATAGAGGAGGGCCTGCCCTACCCAATTGGAATTTTCCTGGCCGTTCCAGGAG
This sequence comes from Deltaproteobacteria bacterium, assembly GCA_016219225.1. NCBI lineage: Bacteria > Pseudomonadati > Myxococcota > Myxococcia > Deltaproteobacteria bacterium. Next base: position 4,708 of record JACRBX010000101.1, on the reverse strand, counting down.
AGATCCTCAAAGGGGATGACCGCTATTTTAACCGTATCGGGTGTTGGCGTAGGCGCCTTGACTGGAGAATACCCCAGGTCAATAGTCCTGATGGTCGTACATCCCCATAGAAGCAGGGATAAGATACTGATCAAGATAATCCCGAAACGAGTAGGCATTCAAGTCTCCTTGATGTAAAAATGTTTTGGGAAACCTCCGGAGGCCAACCCGGAGTATCCTCCGGCCATTAGATCAAACCGACCGAATTCGATCGGTTATCAAGTCTAATTTATTCATCACCTTTTTGCAATATTATTTAAAATAACTAAAAATATTGACATGGTATGGGCTTTCGGGTATAGATAAATTAAAAATAAACCGAAAGGCCATGGCCAGCCAAGCACGGCTTTTAAACTATCCTCAAGAGTTTCTTTCTGCCAAACCCAGTGCAATGCAAATCTGGCTCTATAGCCAATTTCCCGGTTTTGGAGGTGTTTTATGGCGACAATTGATTTTTCCGGGTGCCACATTCCCCTGGTCACCCCCTTTAAAAGCGACTATTCCTTGGATATAGACGGCCTTCGTCGCCTGATCAATTATCTGATCGAAGAGGAAAAGGTCGATGGGTTGGTCCCCTGTGGAACCACCGGCGAGTCTCCGACCCTGGATCATGAAGAGCACAATAAAGTCATTGAAATCACCGTCAAAGAAACCCGGGGGCGGGTTCCGGTGATTGCCGGGACCGGGTCCAACAGCACCCAGGAAGCCATAATGATGACCAGACATGCCGAGGAAGTGGGGGCCGACGCCACCCTGCAGGTGGGTCCTTATTATAATAAACCGACCATGGACGGGATGCTGGCCCATTTTGAAGCCATTGCCAATAACACCAAATTGCCGATGTTAATCTATAATATTCCGGGGCGTACAGGGCGCAATATCGATCCCCAAACCCTGATCAAGCTTTCTGAAATAGACAACATCGTCGGTCTCAAAGACGCCTGCGGAGATATCACCCAGACCATGGATATCATCGCCGGCACCAAAATGAAAGGGAAACCCTTCTTTGTCCTGTCCGGGGAGGATTCCTTGACCTACCCCTTAATGGCCCTCGGTGGACACGGGGTGATCTGTGCCGTAGGCAACGTCATCGGCCGGGAATATACCACCATGTGCCGGCTCATGAAAGAAGGGCAGTGGGCCGAGGCCCGGAAAATTCATTATGATACCTTGCCACTGGTCAAGACCTTGTTTATCGAAACCAACCCCGTTCCGGTCAAAGAGGCCATGGTCATGATGGGCCTCCCGGCCGGTCCGGTCCGGCTCCCCCTGGTGGCTATGCGCCCGGCCAATCGGGAAAAGTTAAGGCAGGATCTTGTGGCCGTGGGGAGATTAAAGGCCTAAGGCCCAAGGGAAAAATTCTGGTTTGACAGGATTAAAAGGATTTACATATTCTCTTGCTCCGGCAAATCATATCTGATGTCAAAGGTTAAGTTATTTGGAAGTCATCGAAAGCCAATTTTGATGCATTCGCAAAAAGTCCAAAAGCGCCGATTTACGTCATTCCCGTGAAAACGGGAATCCAGTGTTTTTAATAGGGTATGCGTGGTCTGGATTCCCGCCTGAGCCCTCCAGGGCGTAGTCCCCAAAGGGACGGAGTCGGGAATGACGAGTTTTTACGAATCCATCATATCTAAAAGCGGTTAATCTTAGCTCGGGAGATTGAAAAAATCTTATGGAAAAAGAAAAAAAGATCTGGTTTGATGGAAAATTCGTTCCCTGGGAGAAGGCCCAGGTCCATGTCCTGACCCATACCCTTCATTACGGCCTGGGGGTCTTTGAAGGGATCCGGGGTTACCTCTGTTCGGACGGCAGATCGGCTATTTTCAGACTTCCGGAGCATGTGCAGAGACTTTTCGACTCGGCCCATGCCATGGAGATGAAGATCCCCTTTACCCAACAAGAGATCCGGACGGCCTGCTGCCAGACCCTGAAGGTCAACGGCATGAAGGAAGGCTATATCCGGCCCCTGGTTTTTATCGGGGACGGGGCCATGGGGGTCCATCCCAAGGATAACCCGATCCGGGTTTCGATCATAGCCTGGAAATGGGGGGCCTATCTGGGGGACGAGGGGCTCAAAAAAGGGATCAGGGTCAAGGTTTCCTCCTATACCCGGCACCATGTCAATGTGATGATGACCAAGACCAAGACCTGTGGAAATTATGTCAATTCCATCCTGGCCAAAAGAGAGGTCACCCGGGACGGATATGACGAAGCGGTCATGCTGGATACGGCCGGCTATGTCTCTGAAGCCAGTGGAGAAAATATCTTCATGGTCAAAAAAGGGCGGATCAAAACCCCGCCCCTCACTTCGATCCTGCCCGGTATTACCAGGGATTCGGTCCTGACCATCGCCAATGATTTGGGGGTGGAAGTGGTGGAACAGCGTTTTACCCGGGATGAGCTCTATCTGGCTGATGAAGCGTTCTTTTCCGGCACGGCGGCTGAAATCACCCCCATCCGGGAAGTGGACAACCGCCAGGTCGGTGAGGGCCGCCCTGGCCCTATCACCAAGAAAATACAAAGCATTTTCTTTAAGGCCGTCAAAGGGGAAGAAGACCGTTACCGATCCTGGTTGACCTACCTATAAAATTATCGACTAAAATCCTTCTGATTAAAAGGGCTTAGGGGGACCTTCCCCAGGCCCTTTATTTTTTTGCTTGACACACCATATATAGTACTTTAACCTTCCAAACATACAAGATAAAGGATCATAATACCAAGAGGCAGGAAAGGACTCGGCCATGGGGACGATAGTCGAATTACATCAGGAGCCAAAAGATTCGGAAGTCCAAGAAACCACAGATCTGGCCCTTTTTGTCAGAACTTCCAATGAGGATCTGGTTACCTGGAACCGCCAGCGGATCGTGGATGCCCTGGTTCGGGAAACCCTGGTAGATCTGGATACGGCCGAGGCCATCAGCCGGGAAGTGGAGGAATTCATCTTCTCCACCAGAATCTCCATGGTTACTGCTCCTCTGATCCGGGAACTGGTGGATTCCAAACTGATTGAACGGGGCCTGGAAAAGGCCAGGATCATGCATACCCGCTTGGGGGTCCCCCTTTATGATGTGGACCAGATGATCCTCCACCCCAACAAGGAAAATGCCAATGTACCCCACGGACCGGAGGCCACCAACCTGACCCTGGCCGAAGGGATTAAAAAGGAATACGCCTTACTCAGTGTCTTCGCTTCCCAGGTCGGTGATGCCCACATGCGGGGGGATATCCACCTCCATGACCTGGGCTTTATTGACCGGCCTTATTGTTCGGGACAATCCCTGGAGTATATCAAAAAGTTCGGTTTAAACCTGCCTAATGCCCTGTCCATGGCCAGACCGGCCAAGCACCCCGAGGTCCTGCTGGCCCATATGGTAAAATTTGCTGCGGCCCTGCAGAGCCATTTTGCCGGGGCCATCGGCTGGGACGCGGTCAATCTTTTTTTCGCCCCTTATCTGGAAGGGTTGTCGGACCGGGAGATCAAACAACTCGCCCAGATGATGATCTTTGAATTCTCCCAACAAGCCGTAGCCAGGGGCGGACAGGCCATTTTTACGGATATCAATCTCTATTGGGAAGTACCCCGTCATTTTGAAGGGGTCCCGGCCATCGGCCCCGGCGGGGAATATACCGGTAAAACCTACCTGGATTATCTCCCCCTGGCCCAAAAATTCGTCTGGCTCTTATTTGATGTTTTTAAGGAAGGAGACGGGGCCGGACGTCCCTTTTTCTTCCCCAAGCCCCTGGTGCATATTACCGAGAAGTTTTTTCAGACCCCGGGCCATCAGGAATTTCTGGATCATATCTGCGAGGTAGCCGGACTGAAAGGAAACACCTATTTTGTCTTTGACCGGGGGCAGACCGCCAAGATCTCCGAATGCTGCCGCTTAAGTTTTAAACTGGAGGCCCAGGATCTATTGGACGCCCATGAACCCTGGCGAATGCGTTATTGCGCCCTGCAGAATGTAACCGTTAATTTCCCCCGCCTGGCTTATTTAGCCGAAAGGAACGATACCACCCTCTTTGCCAAACTGGCGGAAACGGTCGAGTTGGCCGTGGAGGCCCATTTGCAGAAAAGGGCCTTTATCCTGAAACTCCTGGCCCTCGGGGAAAAAGGTCCCCTTTCCCTACTAACCATGGACCGGGATGGATCGCCTTATCTGCGCCTGGAGCGGGCTACCTATCTGATCGGCATGGTGGGCTTGAATGAGCTGGTCCAGTATCATACCGGAGAAGAACTTAATCAGTCGGATAAATCCATTAAATTCGGCCTCAAGGTCATCGCCTACATGAAACTTCTGACCGACCGGTTCAGTCAGAAATTCGGTATGCGCTTTGTCCTGGAACAGACCCCGGCGGAAAGTACGGCCTATCGTTTTGCCAAACTGGATCTCCAAAAATATCCGGAACAGGCCGGAAAGGTGGTTAAAGGGGACCAGGACCGGGGAGAAGTCTATTATACCAATTCAACCCTGTTTAATGTATCGGTGCGCATGAGCCCCATTGACCGGGTCCGTTATGAAGGCCTGTTCCACCCCCTGATCGAAGCCGGTGCCCTGACCCATATCTGGATCGGGGAATCGAAGCCTGATAAAAAATCTCTGGCCAATTTTATCATCAAGACCTTCAAAATGACCAAGAACGACCAGATCGCCTTTTCTCCGGAATT